>JAYVVO010000063.1:0-2184 GCA_043786955.1 Saprospiraceae bacterium | reverse complement strand
GCCTATTTTTTTATTCATCTAAACTAAAATTATTTCGTTACAACAAACGCTTTTGTGCGCCAGCCGTCAGTTCCCAATAAACGGACAAAATATAAACCGTTGGCAAACTCGCTCACGTTTATAGTTTGCGTACCTGTTTGAACATTTTTAAACTGGCCTGCTTTAATTTCTAAACCTTCTACGCTTGTTATTAAATAATCCACCGTAGGGTTTAAAGTTTGCAAATTAAAATTCAAGGTCAATTGTGTATTAACAGGATTTGGAAATACCGTTACTTGATTTTCTGCCCAAGCCTCTGTTGTTTTAGTGTCAAGTGCGCCAGGCTTATAACCCGCCATTGCTAAACGAATTTTCTGAGCATACCTTGCTGAATAGCCAGTATAAAAAGTATTTGCTTTTGTACCATCATATTGATAAATTAAATCAGTAAAGTAAGCATAACCCGTTCTTCCGGCAATTGAATAAGCAGGTGCTTTTGTGTTACCCGAACCACTACCATCATAACGTACCATAACCAAATAATCAGAAGAATCTACCAAATCTACTGGAGTTTTTAATTCTGTGACTAAAAGCGAGTCTGGTGTTTCTTTTCCCGTCATTTTATAAGTAGCCGTTGCAACTGCTGTTAAATCATCATAAGTAAGTCCGTTACCTAATTTGTCAAATAATGCCTGACTAAATTTAAAAAGTTGTAAAACAAAAGCATCTCCAACTGGAATATCTTTTGGATTATCAATAGCGAACATAATATGCGTTGCCTTGTCGGGGCTACCACCTGAATTAATAAAGTGTCCCGCATCATTTATCAAATTGCCTTTAACAAATGAAGCAGAATCTAAATAAACCGCACCCTCGGAAGGTCCTAAATTATCTTGGGCGAATGTGTAATTTGTCAAAACGAAACTATCTTGAAAGACTTCAGTATTTTTATCATTTGAATAAGCAATTTTATATTTACCTACTTTTTTAGGATTGTACAATCCCGATACAAATTGTCTGAGAGAGTCTTTTGCAGTAAAATTATAAACTACCGCAGAAGAAACAGTTGGTTTTACAATCGCACCGCCTGGCTCTGTTATAGTGATTGTAACCCTCGGAAGAGAATCAGTTGGAGTAACATCTGACTTTAAAAATTTAGGTGTTTGAATGACTAAATTATATGGTTGCGATTCTTTGTAAGGAGTTGCATAATGAAGGCTCGATGTTGCAGTACCGAAAGTTGGATATCTGTATCTAACAGTTACCTTGTTTGCTGCGCCAATACTTTTAACAATCTTTTGCGCGTCAGCGTAAGTAATAATAAAAACCGGAATATTAATTGTTTTTGTTTGAGCCGTATCAACACCAAGAAGATTAAAAACAGTTTGTGCATCCGTTTCTCTTAAATAGTAAATAACTCCAATGGCACCAGCTTTCTGAGCTGTGAACACTTTTATATCGCCATTACAAGTTCCACGTCTGATTAACGCAAATTTTCCTTTAACTTTTGAGCCAATCGCGTTACAGCCTTCTAAAGTTTTAGTAGAATCCGTTTGAGTTGTATCCATGGCAATAGCTACTTCACCAGCAACAAAATCTTGTTTAGATTTTAATTGATAACCCCACGCAGGATAAGTTACACCAGCACTTGTGCCACCTACACTTGTACCGTAGCCAAGAGATCCAGCAATTGCTGACGGTGAAGTTATTTCAAAAATGGGTGTTTGCGCAAAAGCAACAGCACTAAAGCACAATAATAAAATGTGCAAGTAAAATTTTTTCATAATTTTAATTTTAAAGTAATAATTGTGCAAGGTATTTATAATTCCAATAAATAAAAAACATTTAAAAAAAATATTAACAAGCAATTACCACCTTTTTTAAAATCAAGTGAAAAAACTTAAACTAATTGTTGTTACAAAAACTTATTGGGTTGTTATTAAATCACAAAAAAACACGCCTAAATACTTCGTACTTAAGCGTGTAAAAGTTTAATCGAAGTTAAATCTATTCGTGAATTACTTGAAATTTCTGTGTCTTAATTACGCCCCATTAATTGCAAAGAATAGACTGAATACTTAATAACAAATGTGGATGGTGTTGAAATTAAAGCGGGTCAGTTTAAAAATGTACAAACAGAAACGCAAACAGTAAACGTGGGCGAATTAGCGAATGGTTTATATTTTGTGCGATTACTCGGCACAG
>JAYVVO010000062.1:0-6351 GCA_043786955.1 Saprospiraceae bacterium | reverse complement strand
ACGATTTATATTTGCTCAAACTGCAAGATGGGCAGAACGGACAAGACGCTTTGACGGCAGCAATTAGAAACAAACAGAATAATCCGATAAAATTTTCTGATATTCGCACCACACAATACGACGCGATATTAGCAATTTCGCCAAGTTTAGTAGCGGGTAGATATGCGTGGGCAGTGGTAGCGAAAGATGGCGGTGGTGGACAAACCGTTTTTGAAAACAATGGCGTGAGCACAGTTTGCGAATTTGAATGGAAAACACTGCTGATGGCAAACGTTGCGAAACCACCCGCACCTATTGTTGCCGCCGATATAAAACCAAGTTGTGATGAATGTAAGCTTTCTATACCCCAAGGTAATGTAAGTACTTATGAATTAAAAATTGGCGACAATGTAAATATTGGCAATCACACGTTTAGAATTAATTCGGTCGGTGCCGACCATGCCAAAGGTTGGAGCGGCACAGCGCGCATTGCCATAAAAATTGCAGGCATTAGTGCGATTCCATTTCTGGTAGATTTTTCAAATCTTACGTTCGTAAAAACAGGCGATAAATTAAATGCAAAAACAGGCACTGCAAAAGTACAAACGCATCCAGGCGCACCCAGTTTTGTTCCAAAGTTTTCAAAACCTGATATGCCGAGCTTGATGGATGTAAAGCCTGAAGACGCACTGGCGTTTGATGATTATTTGAGTAAGAATGTAGATCAGACATTGAAAGGCTATAAAGAAAATTTCAATAATTCGGGTTTGCAAGTGCCTTTCGGTATCGGTGGCGATAACGGTGCGCCGACGTTGAGCATTGTCAATATAACTTTTACACCAGAGTTTTCTTGGTTCGATGCACTCGCAGGAATGCAAATAGGCGATAATCCAGGCATGATAGCATTCGGCGCGTCGGGCGTTTGCTTGCGCGCTGACGACGGCGATGGTCTGTGTGGTAACGCCGTTTTATATTTAGCGAACGATTTAGTGATTGATGCACTTAATTTTAAATTGCTCGGTGCGAACGGACACGATTTAAAAGATGCTTGTTACTTAAAAATTACAGATTCAAAAGTTCAGGAAGGGCAATTCGTCGGTCAATTCGATTTTCCAGACAATAAATTAGTGCGCGCCGATGGTAAACCTGAACGCGTTATCGCTGAAGCGCGATTCAAAGCAACTTCGTGGAGCGATTGGATGGCGGAAGTGACGATACCCGATTTTAAAATTAAAGGGGCGGAAGATTTTACGTTTCATACGAGTAAAGCGACGTATGACCACAGCGATTTAATCAATCCTAAAGGTATGCCCGATGATTACAACGACGCGAAAAATAATACAGCATGGCATGGTTTCTTTTTGCCCGATTTAAACGTTGATATTCCAGGCGTTTTCAATACTGTTGATAACAAACAAATTAAAGTAGGTGTCAAAAATTTAATTATTGACAACACAGGCAACATAACGGTTAAAATTTATGCCGATAACGTGATTTCTATTGGAGATGGTAGTTTAGACGGTTGGGGATATTCTCTCGATCATTTAGAAGCAAATTTTTATAAAAGCGATTTCCAAAACGGTAGCTTCAAAGGTAAATTTTTGTTGCCAATTACTGATAAGAAAGTGCAATACGCCCTCGACTACACGGGTTTATTCACTTATCATAACGATTTGAAAAAAGATAAACTCAAATATACTTTTACCGTTGCGCCCGATGCAAATCGCGAACTTGACGTGCAGATGTGGGCGGCGAAACTAAAAATTGGCGGTAACTCGAACATTAAAGTTAGTAATGAGAACGATGAAAATAAATTTCACGCCGAAGCGCACCTTTATGGTGAAATGAGTGTGAACACCAAAGATATAACTATTCCAGGCGTAAAAATAAGTTTGCCCGATTTCAATTTAGCAGATTTAAAATTTCAAGACTTATTCTTAAAATCTTTTAAAGACCCTAAAAAGCCCGATGACAAATATTTTGGCATTGATAAAACCGAATTTACTACAGGTTTTGCGAGCCCACCAAAAAGTGCAGGTGGTTTCCCACTCAGCATCACGAGTTTCGATTACGCCCCTGATATTATGGGTGCAAACGCCTCATTCAAAATTGGATTGGCTTTAGCCTTTTCCGATAAAGACAAAGACAACGGCTTGAGTGCTACGGGTTTGTTTTACATAAAAGGTAATTTAGACGTGCCCGTAATTGGCGGCGGCACTTGGACTCCAAAATTAGTGGGTTTGGAATGTAGCGGTATTGATATTAAAGGTAAAATTGGACCCGTAAAAATTGATGGTAAAGTGCAGTTTTTTAGTAACGATGCGACGTGGGGTAACGGTGTATATGGTGGGGTTAAAGCTTCCGCGATGGATGGTAAAATAGATTTAGGAAGCGTTTCAGTTCAATTTAGTAACAAGAACGAGCTGTTTTCATGGTTCGTGGATGCTAAAACAAATGTGGGATTTAATTTGATTCCCGCTTTTCAGGTCTATGGTTTCGGTGTTGGCATCTCTTATCACATGGATATAGCAAATTTACCAACGTCACAATCTCTAAAAAATGTGAGTAATTTACCACAAACTATTTCAGCAGTTGGACAAACACTTTCGGGCATAAAGTATACACCGAATGTAAATACGGGATTAAATTTTAAAGCGGAACTCAATTTTGGCGTTGGAAGTAGCGATGTCTTTAATGCTGACACCAAAATAGACATCGCTTTCAATGCGCAAACCAATGGCGTAGAACATTTTCATTTTAATGGCAACGGTAGATATTTACAGTCGGAAGGAAGAGAACCATTAGCGAGTGGTACTTTGGATGTTGATTATGACCAGAAGGGTAATGTATTCGATGCAGTCATCGGTGTTGCAATTCATCCAGGCGCACCACTTTCTTTAGAAAGTGCTAAAATATTTTTATACTTTTCCGATAACGGATGGAATATAAAACTTGGAAGACCACTCTCAATTAACAATGGTAATGATGCTGTTGTTTTCAGTATTTTTGCTGGATTGAAAGCGCGCGCTTATTTTCAAGTAGGTAGTTATAACGTTGATGCTACACCTGAATTACCAGATTTTGTAAAAGATCAACTCTCTGAAGTGGGAATCAATCCTGAATCGGTAAGGTCGAATAGGACTTTTTATAACGACAAAAATATATCGGTAGCTTTTGGCGCAGGAATTGACTTTAAGACAGAAGGTACATTTGTTATTTTTTATGGAAAAATGCAAGGAGCTTTGGGTTTTGATTTATCGCTTTCTAAGTTAGGTAAATGCAATGGAAAAGACGTAGGTGTAAACGGTTGGTATGCAACAGGTCAGTTTTATGCTGCTTTGTATGCTGAACTTGGTATTGATATTGACTTAGGATTTTTTGATGCTAAAATTTCTGTGCTCAGTGCGAATGCTGCGGCAGTGGTTTCTGGTGGTGGACCAAATCCTTTTTATGGTCATGCAGCTATTGGCGTAAAAGTAAAAGCTTTTGGTATTGATGGTCGGATTTCATGTCAGTTTGAAGTTGGTGAAACAGATAAAAACAAACAATGTAGTACAGGAGATAATTCAGATGCACTGGCAAAAATTAAAGTAATTTCTGATGTTCAACCCGACGGTGATAAAGTTAAAACGATGGATATAGATGAATATCCGCGCATGGCTTTTAATTACAAATTAGGAAATACTTTTTCGGTGGATGAATTTGATAAAGATTTTAAGAAAACTACGCGTTATTTCAGATTGTTACATTCCAACGTAACAATTAGCCTGAAAGTAGATGGTGTTGAAAAAGCATTCAAACCTTACTTTCCGCAAGACGATGCAAACTCAATGTATATCATACCGAACGAAGTACTCATGCCAGAAAAAAACGGTGTTCTGACGATTAAGGCAACTATGTTTGAGGTCAAAAATGGTCAAGATGTTATAGCCAAACGTAATGATGGAACTGATTTTGAGGAGGTGAGAACAATTAATTTTACAACTAATAAAGGTTTAGATAGTATTAAACCTTCAAAAATTGTAAACATTAAACCCGTTCCAGCGCAGCGATTTTTTACGACAGACGACAATGCTTCAGGCTACTTAAAATTTAATCAAAATTATACGCTCGATGTTTTTAACGCACCTAAAGGAGCTGTTGCATTTGTGCGTTTCGTAAAACTGAATGGGCAAATAGATAAAAACCCTGCAAACGAAAGCGCGGTAAATATTGTGAACGGTGGTAAAGAATGGCAATTTAATTTGCCATCCTTAGACCCTCAGCAAGTGTACGTTGCACAATTTATTTTGCGTTGGTCTAACACCTCCAATAGTCAATCTAATATTTTAACGCAGTTAGAAACAAAAAATTTTAGCAATAAATTTGGTGGTTTTGCTTTTTCGGAGCAAAAACTTAACGATAATAAATTGCGGGCATCCAAAAATGAGAAGATTGTTTTTGGAATTCCTTTCAGAACAAGTCTTTATAAATCGTACTCAGAAAAACTTAAAGCCTTTAAATTTAGGGAAATGATTTTTACAAAAGGGTACGCAAATCCACAAAGTAAAATCAAAATTTGGGTTTTAAATGAGCAAACACAAGTAATAAGCAGCATCGCGGATCGCGTTAAGGCACAACTGAATTTACCGAATATGTCGGGCTTAGTCATTGATCCATCAGAGTTTAATTTCTGGACAAATGAAACTTTTGACGAAATTGAAATTAATGGTACTACTTTAAATTATTTCGGGGGTCCTCCCACGCAGATTGAGCAAATTGTTACTTTCGACAATGAGGTGTTCAAAAATTGGGAATTTGATCTGCGCAATAACATTCAAGGAGTACTTGTTAAAGGTGGATTTAAAACAACTCAGAATTTTACGGCTTTAGACAAAAACACGAGCTATGGGCTTGATGCTTTAACTGATATTACCACCATTTATGCACCTAAACTTACCGCCAACGAGTGTTTAGGTTTGCCTTGGGTAGGTGAAGCGGAAATGCGCGGTTTTGACAATCCCAATGACGCGAATAGTTATGTTTACATGAATTATCAGGAATTACACCCAGAACAGCCCATGTTGACAATCAAATATCATATTGGATTTACTTCGAACTTAGCCATAACAGTAAACGATATAATAGGTCGTGATAAATTATTGTGGGGCGTTAATCCAGCATCCAACGGTTTTAATGCAATGGGAAATGCCTTCGATGTTGGTATAAATGGTATGAATAATGTTCCAAATGGGGTTAATTTAAACGCATCCATTGGTGGTAAAAATCTAAACTTTAATGTTATTGCACATTGATTAGTTAAATTAAAAAGAAAAAATGAAAAGAAAAAATTTAAGCATCCTACTGTGCTTTGCGCTTTTAATTTTGAGCCTTAAAAAATTACACGCTCAAAAGAAAACACAAATTGATACTGTGTCATTGCGTTTGATGGCGCGTTATTATGGCGATTCCGCCGTTTTGCGTTGGGGTTTCGATAAATCATTTGCTTGGACGGAAGTTAATAAAGTCGGATTTATTATTGAACGTGTCGAATTAGATGAAACCAATACCCCGATGAATAGCTCCTACCAAAAAATTGCCACGATAAAATCTTGGAGCTTAGATGAATTCAAAACCCGTGCACCGCGGACTGATACTATGGCTATGGTGGCGGCACAATGCCTATACGGTAAAAGTTTTTCCGCAAACATAAATGGACAGAATGCAACCGAAGATTTGAAATCGGCTTCTTCGACTGCGGAAAATAGATTTCGATATGCACAAATTGCCGCAGACTTTTCTCCTGTTGCCGCCGAAGGATTAGGCTGGCGTTGGGTTGATAAAAATATTAAACCGAATAGAAAATATATTTATCGAATTCATTCACCTATTGAAAAATCTTTATTTTTTCGAATAGATTCTACTGGTTTTATTCTCCCTACTAATAAAGTTTTAGACTTAGAAATTCCCCAAGGTTTTCACATCGAAAACGGCGAGCATACTGCCACACTGATTTGGCAACATATCCGCGATTACACAGCCTATTTAATTGAAAAATCGGAAGATGGTAAGAATTTTACAGCTGCTACAAAAACACCGTACATCACCTTTAAAGATAAAAAAGAATTTGAAACTTTTTATATCGATTCCTTAGAACAAAATTATAAATCGTATTACTATCGCGTTCGCGGTTTAAGTGCGTTCGGTGAAAAAAGCGCTTGGTCGCAAGTTCAAATTTTGAAAGGGCGCGATTTAACACCACCTCCCACACCAGAATTTACAAAAGCAAACGTGGAAAGACTTTCTAAGCGCGTTGATTTAGAATGGCAAATTCCGTTCGATGCTACGCGCACCGATTTAAAAGGTTTTCATATTGCTTACTCGAAGGATTTA
>JAYVVO010000061.1:0-6352 GCA_043786955.1 Saprospiraceae bacterium | reverse complement strand
ATCCTGCGAGTTTAGTAACCAATTATGAAAATTATTTAGACAGTATTAGCCTACATTTAATTCATCCAGATTTTAAAAATACAGATTCATCGCGCATCATCAGTTATCGTTATGATGGCGCATCGGTTCAGCGTTTTTTTCCAGCTTATTATGTTCAGAATTTCAAAAAAAAGGAAGATGTTACGCCTTTAGGAACTTTTAAATCGAAAGACGAAAAAGTTGACAGACATTTAGGGAGCGTTTCAGGGATAAACACTTTCAATTTCATAAAAGTTAAAATTGGAAAAGGTACACTTTATTTGCATTCAACGCCATTAATTTTCACAAATTATTTTATGCGTGACTCTGCAAATTTGAGTTATGCAACAGATGTTTTTTCGCATTTGCCGAAAGGAAATATTATCTGGGATTCTAAAAACAGATATTCGAGCGAATTCGTAGAAAATAAGAACAGACAGAAAAATAATTTTATTCGTGGCAGCAGTCCTTTGCAATTTATAATTAAACAACCCGCTCTGAGAAAAGCGTGGTTTATACTTTTAGGGTTAGCAATTATTTATGTCGCATTCACATCGAAACGTTTGCAACGCATAATACCCGTTCATAATGAACCGACGAACGAAAACTTACGTATTTTAGAATTGCTTGCAGCGCGTGGGTGGCGGAAAAAAGAATACAGCGCGACAGCTTTTGAACTATTTCAACAATTTAAAAATTTTGTCAAAAAAAGATACCGCATTGAGTTCAAAGAAAGAAATCTAGAATTCACTGCAAATCTTTCGAAAACTTCTAATATTCCGCAGCACATAATTGAAAAAATAGCAAACACCTATTTTTCCGCTTTGATCTCGCCGATAAATGAACGAGAATTGGCTGAAATGTTTCAAGCACTGCGCGCGTTTTATTCTAAAAGTGTTTAAAAATTTCTTAAAAGTACATGAGTTAAAAATTACAGGTTTACATTTGCATTCACCGACGTTATTTAATGGCAGCATTCACTGTATGAGATTATATTTTACCGCTTTCATCTTCATTATTTTCACTGTAAAAATTTCAGCACAGAGCAAATTAAGTTTGTTGCCTTCGAGTGCTACTATTAGTGTTTCACCTGACTCGAATGACACGCGCATTAAAGTTATCGTTAAAAACAATGGCAACAAACGCGTTAGAATAAATTGGGAACGCATAAACACCATGATTCCAAACTCATGGAATTCTTTCGTTTCCGATGCCAATACCATTTGGTCGCAAGTGATAAATAAAAGTCCCAAATCACTCGAAATTGCACCAAAAGGAATCCAAACTATCGAAATCGGCGTTCGACCGAATGGCACAACGGGTACAGCGCAGATAGAATTTATAATTAAAGAAGAAGGTAATTATACCACTGCTCCCTCAGCTAAATTTATCTTTCAAACAAAAACAGCAACCAGCGAAACGCTCGGCAACAATGTGCGTCTTTTTCCAAATCCAGTGATTGATGTATTTAGCGTAGAGGGTGAGCAACTTGATAAAATTGTTATTTACAATATGCTGGGAAGAATGGTAAAAACCTTAAAAATACAAGAAGGCGCGCATTTTAATATTAGCGACTTACCTGAAGGTTTGTACGTAGCGCGCGTAATGAACAACGCTGGAACGCCCGTAAAAACTATTAGATTAACAAAATCGAGGTTAAAAGCGTAGATAATAAAGATACGGCGTACATTTTGCAATTATAACCTGTTACGAGATAAAAGCATCGTGTTCGTAAAATTACATACTATATGATTACTAAAATTAGAAATAATGTTAAAACAGTACTTTTGTTTTCCTTTATTTTTTTCTGTAACATTTCAAGTTTTTGTCAATCTAATTTAAATAGATTATCCCCTTCTGACACGACACAACCCGTTTTTGGAGATTGCAGTAAATTTACCGACCGTGAAGAACAATGGCATTGTACAATTCGGACTTTAACGCAGTTCATCGAAAAAAATATTCAGATACCGAATGAAGTCGCGCAATCTGGTTCAGTTTATATTTCATTTATGATTATAGAAAATGGCGAACTCAGTAATATCACGGCACTCAAAAAACTTTCTCCGAGTTGCGACAGTGCGGCACTAAAAGTTGTTCAACTTTTACCTAAATTTTCGCCTGCTACTTTTGAAAATAAACCCGTTACTACCCAATTTATTTTACCGATTCGTTTTCAAAAAACCGACGATACAGACCTATCAAACGGTTTTCAATTATTTTGGGGAAATTATAGGACACCAACCTTAGGCAAAAATGATTTTCAGCAATTATTGCAATCATCCATGATTGTGCGCGATTTGAACGGCAATACCCTCAACATAAATGAACTTCTGTTTGAAAGAAATAAAAAAGGTGTTATTGAAGAAGTTTCTACACGTGGAAGTATAACGGATGAAGCGACAAAATTAATTAAAAAAATGCGCAGTGGGGAAAAACTTACTGTTATTGCCACAGTACAACAAAAAGGAAAATTTTTTTACGTCGAAAAACAATTTACGTTTGAATGATTTAAGTCAGTCCAAATTTTGAATTGAAATTCAAAATTTTGATATTATATTTGAGACTTAATACACTATTTCATGTTTCGCATAATTTCAAAGTTTTTGTTGTGTACTGTCTGGGGGTGGAAAATTACTGTGCCCTACCCTAAAGAGGTAAAAAAATCGGTCATCATGGTAATGCCGCATACGTCTTATTGGGATTTTCCTATCGGCATTTTACTCAGACCGATTTACAAATTAGATACTTATTTCGTAGCTAAACATCAATTATTTTGGTTCCCGTTAGGATTTTTAATGCGCGCAATGGGTGGTGTGTCTGTCAATAGAAGCAAAATTAGCCGAACAAATAGTTTTATTGATCAATGCGCGGCTTTATTTGATGGTAAAGAAAGTTTTAAATTGACGATTGCGCCCGAAGGAACACGAAAAAAAGTAAAAGAAATAAAAAAAGGTTTTTATTTTATTGCAATTAAAGCAGGTGTGCCGATTGTGCCTTGTAAGTTCGATTGGAGTAGAAAAATCATCGCCTTCAGCGAGCCTTTTTTCCCAACTGGTAATTACGAATTAGATTTGCAAAAAATAATGCCATTCTTTATCGGCACAGTAGGAAAATTTCCTGAGTTAACGTTCGATTTTGATAAGTATAATGTATGAGGTGCGCTTAGTTAGTGGAGTTTGAATTAAATTTTTCTACTCGAAGCTAATAAAAAAAGAACCGCCATACGCACAGCTACGCCATTCTGAACTTGATCTAAAATTACAGAATTTTCTGAATCAGCGACATCTGAAGTGATTTCTACGCCGCGATTGATAGGACCAGGATGTAAAATGAGAATTTCTTTTTTTATGGAATCTATAAGTTTTTTATTGACCCCATAATACAAAGCGTATTCCCGCAGCGAAGGAATGAATTTAATATCTTGCCGTTCAAGTTGAATCCGCAAAATGTTGGCTACATCGCACCATTCCAAAGTTTCTCGAATATTATAAGACACATTAACGCCTAAACTTTTAACGTGTTGCGAAATAAGCGTTGGCGGACCACAAACTACAACTTCTGCGCCGAGTTTTTTTAAACATAAAATATTACTCAATGCCACGCGTGAGTGCAAAATATCTCCAACGATTGCAATTTTTTTTCCATCGAGCGTTCCTAAATGTTTTTTTATAGTGTACGCATCGAGCAAAGCTTGCGTTGGATGTTCGTGTGTTCCGTCGCCGGCATTGATAATTGATGCATCAATATGTTTTGCTAAATAATGTGGCGCACCAGGTTGTGGATGCCGAATGACAACCATATCAACTTGCATGGCTAAAATATTATTAACCGTATCAAGCAGCGTTTCCCCTTTTTTTACACTTGAATTAGAAGCAGAAAAATTAAGTACATCCGCAGAAAGGCGTTTTTCTGCGAGTTCAAACGAAATGCGTGTTCGCGTAGAATTTTCAAAAAACAAATTAACGATAGTGATGTCGCGCAGCGAAGGCACTTTTTTTATCGGACGACGAATAACATCTAAGAATTGATCGGCAGTTTCAAAAACTAATTTAATATCGTTCGTAGTAACGTCGCTAATACCTAATAAATGCTTCGAGGAAAATTTAATTTCCGACATATTTCTATAATTTTTTGTATCTATTTGGATAAAGCTAAAATGTTTATCAACTGAAACGCAAATTTGACGGAAAAACACTGATTATCGCAGATTCCAATAAAAAATCTGCGATAACTTGACTCTACTTCGTAGAGATTGAATCCGCGTTTCAAAACTCTTAGATTTAGTCCCGACAACGTAGAGACTAAATAGTTACCATTATTTTACTTACGGTTTATGCGAAAATAAAATAATTTTATCCTCACCTTGCTTTTCTTTCCACTCCACTTCTACGTAAGCCTCATCAAGCGCATCAACGACAATTCCTGAATAATCGGCGCGAATTGGAATTTGCCGATTAAAACGTCTATCAACCATCACTAAAAGTTTTATCATTTCCGGTCTTCCGTAATGATTGAGCGCTGTCATAGCAGCTGAAACAGAGCGACCTGTATAAAGCACGTCATCAATAAGAATAACAATTTTATTTTCGATAAAAAAAGGCATTATGTTTTCGTGCGCGCGCAGAGGCTTGCTGGTTTTTCTAAAATCGTCTCTGTAAAAAGTTATATCGAGTTTGCCCAGATGAATTTTTAATTTTGTATTGATTTCAGCCATTTTTTTTTCTATCCTTTCGGCTAATAAAACGCCACCACTCTGAATGCCTACCAAATATAATTCAGTTCGGTTTTCAAAATCTTCAATGAGTTGGTAGCAACAACGCTCTATTGCTAACTCAAAGTGCATTCCCTCGGCTAATGTGCGTGAATTCATACGGAGCAAAATTAAAACAATGCGTCGGTTTTTTCTTTATTAGATAAAATTTAATAAAAAAAAGGGGATTTTAAATTTAAATATAAAAAAGTTGTATTTTTTTTGCATTGAAAGTAACAAAAAAAAGTTAGAATCGAATAACACATTGATTCTTTTATATTTGTACTTAATTGAAAAAATCTAACCCTAAAATCGAAATCTACTCGATAAAATATTCACTCGATTTAATTAACTTTAAAGCATGCTCTCATTTACATTAAGAATTATGAAAAAGCGCGTACAATTACTCATCGTTTTACTTAGCCTGGGCTGTGTGGCTTTTGCACAAGTGCCACAATTTGTTTGCTATCAAGCTGTTGCTACGGATCCTTCTGGCAGAGAATTAATTAGTCAGAATATCAAAATGCGACTTACAGTATTAAAATCTTCTACAGCAGGGTCGGAAGAATGGGTCGAAATGCAAAACGTTACGACGGATGGTTTTGGATTGTTCGATTTAATGATTGGCAACGGAACGCGAACAAGTGGCGCTCAAACAGTTTTTGGAAATATTAAATGGGGAAGCGATAAGTATTTCTTAAAAGTTGAAATGGATGTTACCGGAGGTAACAATTTTGTTTTAATGGGCACAAATCAATTGGTTTCTGTGCCATATGCCTTATATACAAACGCTGCAGCATTTGCCGATTCATCGGCAAGAGCAGCAACTGCTGTCACTGCACAAACGGCAGGACGGGCGACTTCGGCAGGACGGGCTGATACTGCAACGTATGCGATAAATGCGCAAAATGCGGTGAGCGCACAAACAGCGGTGAGCGCAACCAATGCTGTGAATGCGCAAAATGCCATTAACTCCACGAATGCGATACGGGCTTCAACAGCAGGTAGAGCGGACACGGCGACGTATGCGGGCTTAGCGGATTCGGCGCGGAGAGCTGGTAAAGCAACGTATGCTATAAATGCGGGCAAATCAGATACGGCATCGTATGCGTATTATGCGGATAGTAGCCGCAGGGCGTATCAATCGCAACGCGCTGTTTTGGCGGATAGTTCTTTTAGAACGGGTGTAGCTTCGCGCGCTTTGAAAGCCGATACTGCACTGGTGGCTTATACATCTGTGGCGGACCACGATACGGATCCTTCGAATGAAATTCAAAAATTGTTGATTAAAGATGGGATTATTACGTTGTCCAATCCGTTCACGCACATTAATGATACGGTAAATTTGAACAATCAGTCGTTTGTGCCGCTGCCAGATTTTGTTTTTCCAGAGGGTGCTTCGGGGGATGCGATGCTTTTAACGTCAAATTATACTGTGCCGGCAGGTAAAACTTTTTATGTCACGGCAGCCAGTAGCGATATTCTTCTTTCAAACAATATTACGCTCGTGAATGAACCAGGCATGGCTATCATTCCAGAAAATACATTTATTCAATCGTGTTATTGTTCGGGTTTACTTTC
>JAYVVO010000060.1:0-2184 GCA_043786955.1 Saprospiraceae bacterium | reverse complement strand
GACAAATAATGCCCCCAACTTCTGTGATCGTTTTCATATTATTGATGTGGATGAGACTATACGGTGTTTCGCGTGGCACCATAATAAGTTTTCTGCGTTCTTTCAAAACCACATCTGCGGCGCGCGTAATTAAATCATTTGAAATTCCGAGTGCGATGCGCGCTAATAAACCCATTGAACACGGACAAACAAACATCGTATCGTATTTAGCGGAACCACTGGCGAAAGGTGCGAAAAAATTATTGTTTTCATAAACATCGAACGGATATTCTGACCAACTCGAATTATTTAACTCATGTTGCCAATTAAGCTTGGCGTTGCTACTCATTACAATACCGACAGCTTCAATTTGGTCTGAAAGTTGCAGCAGTGTATCTAATAAAACTTTGGCGTATATTGAACCACTCGATCCACCGATAGCAACTACAACTTTTTTTTTCTGCATAACATTTAAACCATTAATTTCGTTTAATGTTTTGAGTAGAATGAACGTTTGAGGAACTTTGAAAGTTCCCTGAGCGTCCAATTCAAATAATTCCACCTAAATTAAAGAACGTATCATGTCTATCAAAAATTTTTTGAGATTTTTTTCACTCCTCGCTTTTATTATTTTTTCAACTTCTTTTCAACTACATAAATCAAAACCCGCGCCAACGCTTAAATGGTTAACTTGGAATGAAGCTGTAGAATTAAATAAAACAGCACCCAAAAAAATACTTGTTGATGTTTACACAGAGTGGTGCGGTTGGTGTAAACGCATGGATAAAGATACTTATCAAAACGAAACAATCATAAATTATTTAAACACTAATTATTACTGCGTGAAACTCGATGCAGAAATGCACGAAGATATAAAATTTAACGATCACGTCTTTAAATTCGTGAGCGATGGTAGAAGTGGTTCCCACGAATTAGCATCTTCATTGATGGATAATAATATGTCTTACCCGACAATAGTTTATTTAACGCAAAATTTTGAACGCGTTTTAATTTCACCAGGTTATAAAAAACCTGAAACACTTTTGCCTGAATTAAAATTCACGGCAGAAGAAATTTACAAGAAAAAATCTTGGCAGGATTATACGGCGGGAAAATAAATTTAGTTGTTCGTTGTTAGTTGTTCGACTCCAAGCGTTATGCGACGAACAACTAACAACTAACAACGAAAATGCAACACGACAACACGGGCGATTCCTATTCGCAATCTGTATCGGTTTATAACCCTATAAAATTTCTTTTTATTAATTTTAAGGTAGGTGCAGCGCACCTCAACCTTTGCAGAACTTTGCAAAATAAAGTTTCATAAGGTGCAGCGCACCTTAACTTAAAGAAAACACTGTTAAGGTGCAGCGCACCTTAACTTAAAGAAAACACTGTTAAGGTGCTCAGCACATTATGCGATTTCACTTGTGGGTTTCTACAAATGTTGAGGTGCGCTGCACCTTTTGAGTAAGTCATGCTTTTAAAATAATTAATAAAAAATAATTACTCCCAAAAATTCTTTTTTAGAAACCTGCGAATATTTCCTCATTTTTCTTCCAAAAGTATTTATTTTATAAAAAATTGAAGGCTATCTCGTTTTTCGAGCTTACAAATAACAGATAGGAATTTAAATCGTTAGAACAAAGACTTGTATAACTTCAAGATTTTAGTACCAATTTTTTGTCAAACCTTTGTAGATTTGTGTCGAAAAAATGTTAACTGCATTAGCTATTAATAATTAACTACTTTAGAATGCACTTCGAACACCCAGAATATTTTTTGGTTTCCATTTTACTGCCCGCTGTTTGGTTTATCGTCAGTTTTACACAAAAAAATACGCGTGCAACAATACTAAAAAGTATTGGCGCAACAGATTTGGTTGAAAAACTTATTTCCCAAATTCCAGCGAGGGTTTTTAATGCACGACTAATTTTTAGTTTATTCGGTTTTATTTTTCTCACTATCGCCATTGCAGATCCGACATTACCCAAAAGAGAAATAACAACAAAATATCTCAGTGGTGATATCATCATCGCGCTTGATATTTCAAATTCGATGCGCGCACGCGATGTGGCACCGAGTCGTTTAACGCGCGCGCAACTTTTTTGCGAAGATTTAATAAGAGAACTCGGCGCAGAGCGCATAGGATCAATTTTGTTTGCAGGAAGTGCCTATTTGCAAATGCCACTTACGACTGATTTT
>JAYVVO010000059.1:0-6354 GCA_043786955.1 Saprospiraceae bacterium | reverse complement strand
AGACTGCATAATTTCGATACCACTTTTTATCGGATGGAATTATAATCCATTTATTATCGTTACAATTATTAATTATTGCTTCATGCGCAACTTGATAATCCGCCCATTTTTCTGCTGATTTCTCATCTTCTTTGGAATATTTCCATCTTTTATGTGGTAATGAAAAACGTTGCTGAATCCTTTTGACTTGTTGATCCTTTGAAATATGCAAAAAGAATTTCAGCACATGAATACCGCTTAATTTTAAATGCTTTTCTAAAATATTAAACAATTTATATCGGTGCAGAAGTTCAGTTTTTGAAATTTTTTTATCAATTAAAGGCACAATGATGTCTTCATAGTAAGAGCGATTAAAAACCTCAATCATTCCTTTTGAAGGAAAGTGATCGTATATTCGCCATAAAAAATCGTGTTTTTTCTCTTCTTCTGTTGGTTTTTTAAAAGATTTTACATTAACGCCCATAGGATTCATGCATGACATGACGTGTCGAATAGTTCCGTCTTTACCCGATGTATCAGTACCTTGCAAAATAATAAGCAGTGCAAAACGACTGTCGGCATAAAAAATATTTTGGAGTTCAAACAGTTTTTTACTAAAGTCGCTTAGTTCTTTATTGCATTCTATTCGAGAAAATCCTTTGGGTGGTAATGTTGAATAGTGTTTTAATTTAATCATTAGTTGATTATTGTTGGTTGATTGTTGATAGTTATTCAATTTAAGTATCAAGAAATAATTAATTAAAAATTAAGTTGCCGTAAGCTTTAGCTGACGGTCGGAATATTAATAAATTTTTAGGCTTTAGTCAAAATTAAATTAATTATTAATTTGACTAAAGCCAATTTTATTCTAATTTTAATCAGTCAGCTAAAGTTGACAGCAACTCATTTACTTTCAATTGTTTTAATTCCCTTATCTAACTAACAACAATTAACTAAGTTAATTACTTTCAAGAATTTTCTTCCTATCTGAGTATTCTTCGGTTGTGATTTCGCCAGAAGCAAACCTACTTTTTAGAGTATCGAGCGGCGAATTTTTTTTCATTCTTTGACCTGGAATATCGTAAGGCGTGGCAAAAATCCAAATGAGTAAACTCAACCAAACAAACCACCATATAAAGTGCATACCTGCATAACCATTACCATCGTACATCATAATTTTGATTTTTAAATTGTTATTGAGTAACCGTTTCCCTAATTGAATAATGCCCTGCCTTATTAAGTTGCGCTTGCAGTGCTTCAGTACCAATATTTTCAGACATTGTAATTACAACACTTTGCGGATGTAATTGAACATTAGCTTCTTCAACATTGGGTAATTTTAGCAGAGCATTTTGCACGCTTTTTACGCAACCTCCGCAACTCATGCCAGATAACTCATAATTTTTTTTCATAATTTTTTAAAATTTTACTTATAAAATTATTTTATAACTTACACAAAACTAAAGTATTATTAAAAGCAACAGTTACACAATTCAATAAATTACTTGTATGATTCACTCCAGTAAATTAATAATTTACGGTTACGCCAACACCTGGACCCATATCAGAATCGTAGTGCGTTGAAAGCGCAAAGTTTTTTGCGACAATGTATTTCAGTCCTGCCATATATTCTTTATCTGTGTTCACCATGAACGCAACACGCAAACGTTTTGTAATAGGGATGTCTTCGCGCATGAGTTGAAAGCGTACATTCCCATCGGTAAAAATTTCAAATTGCGATTTAACAAGCATCGGTAAAGTATATTCTACACCAACGCTGAAAAAATTGCGCTTGTCTTTTGTGCTCACTTGTCCGAATAGATTTTTATTGCCAATTTCACTCAAGGGTGTTGCTCTATATCTCCAATCGAAACCAACGAATGGCATCAACCATTGCATTCTATCAATGTAGCGACCAAAATGTGTTTCAGTTTCGTAACCATCTGTTTTTGAAAAACCCAATCGCCATTCTGTTTTAAAATTCCAACGCGTGTTACTCAGCATCGCCATACCGTCGTTGCCGTTAGTTGCGAAATCATTATTCGCCATGAGGTGGTACATTCTATCATCTTTAAAAACTTGTCTATCAGCAGCTTTTTTGTCGCCAAGTTCTGGATTTGGAATTGAATTTTCGTATTGAAAAATTCGTCCCATACCGCTCATCATGTGATATAAAATGTGGCAGTGAAAAAACCAATCGCCCGATTTTTCTGAAGCGTTAAACTCAATAGTATCGGTTTCCATAGGCATTATATCTAAAACGTTTTTGAGCGGCGCGTAATCACCCTGACCATTCAAAACGCGGAAAAAATGTCCATGTAAGTGCATCGGGTGGCGCATCATTGAGCCATTGTATAAAATGATTCGAATGTTCTCGCCTTGCTTTATTAAAATTTTATCTGTTTCCGAAACTGTTTTCCCATCCATACTCCATAAGTACCGATTCATATTGCCAGTCAACTCAAATTTTAAAACGCGCATGGGCGCGTTACTCGGCAAATTTGTTTTTGTCGGCGATTTCAACATCGCATAATTCAACGTTTTTATATCCGATAGCGCATTACCGTTGTACATATTGGCATCCATTTTTTCTTTGCCCATGTCCATTTTCATACCGTCCATCTTGGTGTCAGATTTCTTAACAGTTGTTTTCTTGTCATCCATCTTCATACCATCCATCTTAGTGTCCGTTTTCTTAACAGTTGTTTTCTTGTCACCCATCTTCATATCATCCGTTTTCATACCGTCCATTTCCGGTTTTTCTTCGCCCGTAATTTCTGGGTACATCACAACGTTCATATCCATTTTGTTCAAACTCATACTCATTCCCATGTCATCGAGATCGCCGTTCATCTTCATCATGTCGTTCATCATTTTCATGCCTTCAAAATATTTCAGTTTAGGCATCGCTGAAATTGTTTGCTTCACACCATTGCCGATATAAAACGAGACGGATTTAGTTCTGTCTTCGGGTGTTGCTTGAAATTCAAAAGAAGTTTTATCGGCAGGAATAGTTACGACAATATCGTAGGTTTCAGAAACGGCAATAATTAATCTATCCACTTCCACAGGTTGAACATCTTTGCCATCACTTGCAATGACGGTCATTTTTCCACCCGCATAATTCAACCAAAAATAAGAAGATGAGCCGCCGTTGGCAATTCGCAAGCGAACTTTGTCGCCCGCTTTTAATTTTTTATTATTTATTTCACCGAGTTGAAATTCATCTTTCCCGTTTATTAAAAACTTATCATACGCTATATCGCTCACATCCATAGCATTCATACGCTTCCATTCGTTGGCGACTTTGGTTTTAAAATAACCATCGCGAATAGCTTCACCATAACTTTGCACTGTTCCTTTTCTTATCGCGTAATAATCGGAAGCGTTGTGCAGTTTACGGTGTACTTCGAAAGGTTTTTCGTTTGTCCAATCACTCAAAATCATCGCATATTCGGGTAATTTATCGAAAGCATTTTTAGCTTTTTCTTTTTTATGAATGATGAACGCACCATACATTCCACTTTGCTCTTGCAATTTAGTATGGCTATGATACCAATACGTGCCATTCTGAATTAAAGCAAATCGGTGAATTTGGGTTGTGTGCGGTTTTATCGGCGGCGTTGTTAAATATGGCACACCATCCATTGCGTTGGGCAAAACCAAACCGTGCCAATGTATCGAAGTCTCTTCGCTTAATTCGTTGTGAATAAAAAACTCGGCAGTGTCACCTTCCGTAAAAATTAAAGTCGGCATCGGAATTTGACCATTAACCGCAATGGCGTGTCTCGGTACGCCGCCAAAAGTTACAACGGTATCGCGCACGTACAAATGCACACTCACAATTTTTTGTGCAAGAAGAATTTGTGTTGAAAGTAAAAAAATTATTAGCAAAAGTTTTTTCATCTTATGAAATTTTAGTTTGTTGAAATTTTATTATTAATTTTTAGGGTGCTTGCGTTTATTGCAACGACTACCGTACTGACTGTCATTAACGCAGCACCCATTGCAGGGCTTAACAGAACACCTTGCTTATACAACACACCCGCCGCTAATGGCATCGCAATAACATTATAACCCGTTGCCCAAATTAAATTCTGAATCATTTTTCTATGAGTGGCTTTACCAAATAAAACCAAATTCACAATATCTTTTGGGTTGCTGTTCACTAAAACAATTCCCGCCGTTTCTGCGGCAATGTCGCTTCCGCTTCCAACAGCAATCCCTATATCAGCAATAGCTAATGCGGGCGCATCGTTTATGCCGTCGCCTGTCATAGCCACAAATTCGCCTTTAGCTTGCAATTCTTTTATTTTTTCTAATTTCTGATGTGGTAAAACCTCCGCAAAGAAACCTTCCATGCCTAAAGTATCGCTAACACTTTTGGCTACTTTACTATTATCGCCCGTTAGTAAAATAGATTTAATTCCATTTTCTTTGAGAATTTTAATTGCTTCAGCCGATTCTGGTCGAATCTGATCTGAAAGCGCAATGTAACCTATTAAATTATTGTCGCTCAAAACAAACACAACTGTTTCATTATCGTTGGTTGTAAAATTTTCTGGAAAAAAAAATTTATTTTCCGTCAAATATCCTGGACTTACCACAGAAATTTTTTTACCATCAACCGTTGCTTCCACGCCTTTACCTGTTATCGCATTAAAGTTTTGAGCTTCTGGAATTGGTATTTTTAATTCTTTGGCTTTTTGAATAATTCCCGTTGCAATCGGGTGTTCCGATTTTTGTTCTAAAGCAGATGCTAAACGAATGATATCATTTTCACTAAGCTCATTTTGCAAAGAAACAATTTTTGAAACTTCAAACTTACCAACCGTTAGCGTTCCCGTTTTATCGAAAACAATGGTTGTTATTCGTCGCGCATTTTCAAAAGCTGTTCTGTTTTTAATCAGTAGTCCACTCTGTGCCGAAAGTGCCGTTGATTTTGCAACTACTAAAGGCACTGCTAAACCTAAAGCGTGCGGACAGCAAATAACGATGACAGTCACCATGCGCTCCATGGCAAATGCTAAAGTTTCACCTGTTAAATACCAATACAAAAAAGTAGAAATGCCCGAAAATATTGCGATGTAGGTTAGCCATTTCGCTGCTGTATCGGCTAAAAGTTGCGTATTCGATTTAGAATTCTGCGCATCTTGAACCAATTTAATCACTTGCGAAAGGTAAGAATCTTTTGCGCCGTGCGTTACAGTAACTTTTATTGAACCGTTTCCATTTATTGAACCCGCAATGACTTTATTACCAACTATTTTTTGAACCGGTTTCGATTCGCCTGTCAACATACTTTCGTTTAAATAACTTTCGCCTTCTAAAATAATGCCGTCAGCCGCAATTTTTTCGCCGGGTTTTACAAGAATAATATCGTTTTCTTTGAGCGTATCCGTTTTTACATCGTGGACCATATTTGGCATAACCATGTGCGCTTCGGAGGGCATCATCTGAACTAAAAGTTGTAATTCTTTCGATGCGCCCGCAACAGATTTCATTTCTATCCAATGTCCTAAAAGCATAATCAGAATGAGCGTAGCTAATTCCCAGAAAAAATCCATGCCTGCTAAACCAAAAACTATTGCAACACTATACGCATAAGCAATCGTGATGGCAAAACCAATTAGGAACATCATGCCAGGGTTGCGCGCTTTCACTTCATTTACTAACCCTTTTAAAAAGGGCATGCCGCCATAAAAATAAACCACACTCGACAGCACGAATAAAATATATTGCGAGCCTTCAAATTGCCAATTCACGCCCATAAATTGCTGAATCATTTTTGAGAGCAGCATAATTGGAACTGTGAGCACCAAGACAACATAAAACCGTTTTTTAAAATCCGCTATCATTCCAGAATGTTTCTGATGATTATTATCGCCCTTAGCAGTAAGCGTCATTGGTTCTAATGTCATTCCGCACAACGGACATTTACCTGGTGCATCGCGTATTATTTGTGGATGCATCGGGCAAGTATATTTTTGCAACTGATTTTGTTGTTCCATGATAGATAGATAGATTGTTTAAAAAAAATGTATATTCAATGTACAGACGCAAATTATGGCTTCTCTACTGGCAACACTTTTTTACGAATAGTTTTTTGAAAATCCATTTTATAAAATTTGAAACTTTTTTCATGACTAAAATTTAATATTTGAAAACAATTTCGGGTTTTCGGAAATAACAAAAAATAAATTTTTGAAACGTTCCAAAAGGTGTAAGGTGTTCTTGATTAAGGCAGCGAACTTTTTTCAAAAATTGATTGAGTAATTGCGTCAAAGAACTTTCCGAATATTGTTTAATTTCTAATCCGCTGCATTTTGTCGGACCATCCTCATCGAAAGTCCCAATTAAAAAATGTCCATTCGG
>JAYVVO010000058.1:0-2187 GCA_043786955.1 Saprospiraceae bacterium | reverse complement strand
TTGAAGGTGTAAAACATTTAACAGGCTGCACCATGAATTGCCTCGGCGATAGAATTGAAACTGCATCGTGGGCAAGTCTCGCTGCTGCCGTTGATGGTTCAATTACGGTTCATGGCATTCGACCAGAAACACTCGGCAATTTTCTTTCGAGTTTTAGGCAAGCAGGTGGTGGATTTGAACTTTTAGACCGCGATTCAATTCGTTTTTTCAGAGCGCATAAACCAACGTCTATACATCTCGAAACGTCTGTTTATCCAGGCTTTTCTACCGATTGGCAACAACCGTTTGCTGTGTATTTAACGCAAGCCGAAGGCGTGAGCGTTATTCATGAAACCGTGTATGAAAACAGATTTGGTTATTTAAAAGCACTGAAAAAACTCGGCGCAGAAGTGCAACTCACAACGCATTGCCTCGGTAGTTTACCTTGCAGATTTTCAGGTAAAGGACACGAACACTCTGCGATAATTTCTGGCGTAACACCTTTGATTGCGATTGAAGCACCACTCGAAATTCCAGATTTGCGCGCCGGTTTAGCGTATGTTATTGCAGCATCTGTCGCGCGCGGAACAACTATTTTAAAAGGTATACCGATGATTGAACGCGGCTATGGCGACATTGTACCGCGACTAAAAAAAATTGGATTGAATATCGAAAAAGTTGAGCTATGAGTTTACTTTATAAAACTCATAGCTCAATCTGTTAAGCACTGTTAATTTATTTAGCTGCTTCGTAGCAATAGGCATTATAACCAGTGCTAACAACAATACGTCCTTTCGCACCATTTACACCAGGTACGGCTGCACAAAAACGATCAAAATAAGCACTCGCGTGTAACGCTAAGTCTGGCGATTTTACTTTCCAAAGTGTTGTGCCTGTTTCTGCATCAACTGCGTGTAATAAACCATCACCCCCACCGACTAAATAAATAACGCCGTCTAAATAAACCATGTCAGAACTTGTACCCGATGTTGTTTCTGTCCAATATTCTTTACTAGTTATAGCATCAATACAATGTAGATTTCCATATGAATCGTTGGCATAAACTTTTCCATTTTGAATAATGAACCCCGAAAATAAAAAGTCGCCATTAATAGTTACACGCCAAATGTATTTGCTAGTTATAGCATCATAACAAGAAACAAAACTGGGACCACACAAATAAATTTTATTTTGCCAAATTTGAGGTTGTTGTTCTATACCACGCAGACCTGATTCTTCAATAGGAGTCCCTTCAATATTCCATTTTTTTTGGGTTACATTATATATACCTATTTTATCTTTGTACCCATTAGGCACTTGCGGATCTCCAAAACTTATTGCTAAACATGTATCATTGTTGATTAGATAAGGTGCTATTCCAACAATATTTCCATACACTCCAATAGGTTTAGGATTAGTTGTGTCATATTTTGGCTGAGCAATAAACTCAGGCACTCCATTTTTAATAGATGCCCTATACACTGTTGAACCATTTGTTGGAAACGAATTTCCAGTCCTATTATAACCATATGAGCTGTATAAATAATCTCCTAAACCATAGGCATTTCCCTCAAAACCTTGGTTAAATACATTTTTAAATACAGTTTTACCATTATTTAGATCTATACAATAGTTCCAGTAAGCAATTTGAAAAAATAGTAGATTATCTTTGACAAAAGGTTTTTGTACCCATACATCGCTTCTACTTTCAATCCAATCTTGCCATTCCCAAATTTTTCCACCAGATTGAACGTTTAATAATATTAGTGAATTTTGTCCATTCTTACTACCACTCACTAAAGCATTGCCGTTATAAACAATAGATGAAAAAACGGGTCCACCAGTTGGCTTTGTGTTGTCACCTCTAGTTTGTACTACCCATAGGTGTGGCAGCGAAACTGCCACACCGTTTACTAATTGGGTAGAATTATCTTTACTGCAAGCGTTGCAACCAAAAAGTATCAACAAAATTGAAAAATAAAAAGAATTCTGTTTCATAAAAACTACTTCGCTGCTTCAAAACAATAAATATTATAACCTGTGTGTGTAACAATTCTTCCTTTCGCTCCATCAATACCAGGCACTACGGCACAAAATCTTGTGAATGTACCACTAATTTTATTTATGGCTTTACCATCATCAGGCGATATAATTTTCCAAATTGTTTTTCCTGTTGTTTCATCAACTGCATATAATAAACCGTCGCTG
>JAYVVO010000057.1:0-6359 GCA_043786955.1 Saprospiraceae bacterium | reverse complement strand
ATGCAATTTGTTTGATTTTATCAAAATCGTTATTGATTTGCTCACTTTGTCCTTTGATGTGTTCAACAACTTTGCGGACTGCTTTTTCAATACCGCGTTTTAAATCCATCGGATTTGCGCCGGCAGCAACGTTTTTTAAACCCGCGCGCACCATAGCTTGTGCTAAAACAGTAGCGGTTGTTGTACCGTCACCAGCAGCATCATTTGTTTTCGATGCTACTTCTTTTACCATTTGCGCACCCATATTTTCAATCGGGTCGCTTAATTCAATTTCTTTAGCAACAGTAACACCGTCTTTAGTGACAATCGGCGCACCGAAACTTCTTTGAATGACAACATTTCTTCCTTTAGGTCCGAGTGTTACTTTTACAGCATCAGCCAAAGCATCGATACCATTTTTTAGATGCTCTCTGGCATCAGCGTTAAAGGTTATTTCCTTAGCAGCCATATTTTTTTAATTTTAGATGAATGAGTTTGGATTCCCTATTATATAGGGATTGTTTAATAAAGTTGATTAAGTTTAAAGAATGACGAGAATATCGTCTTCACGCATAATTAAATAATCTGTACCTTCGTGCGAAAGTTCTTGTCCAGAATACTTTCCATAAAGAACAACATCACCTGCTTTCACAGTTAATTCTTTTCCTTCTTTACCTGGACCAACAGCAATGACTTTCCCACGTTGTGGTTTTTCTTTTGCAGTGTCAGGAATGATGATACCGCCCTTAGTTTTCTCTTCTGCGGGTTCCGGTTTTACAACTACGCGGTCGTTGATCGGCTTCATAGTACAACTGAATTTATAAAATTGATTAATTAAAAAGATTTTTCTTCAAGTGTGCATCAAACTATAAGCCAATGCACTTTTTAAGCCAATTTGACAGTCTTTAAAAATTGACATCACTCGATTGACACATAATTAATGAATTGGTTTATTTTTGTCTGAAATTTTGACAAACTGAGTATGGCTTATGCAATTTCAACCTCTGAAGCTCTTAGAATTATTGAAGCGCACAATGCTGGTACGCTGCCGCGCGATGAATGGACACACGAAGCGCATTTGATGGTGGGTTTGTTTGTGGTTTTGAATTCCGGTAAACAAGCCGTTTTAGAAATGAAAAAACGAGTTTGGAATTATAATGAAGTGAAAGGCAAAGGCAACAACGGGACAGGTTATCATCACACACTCACCGTTTTTTGGATTTGGGCAATTCGAAATTTTATCTTTGAAAATAATATCACCACTTTCGACGAAGAAGCACTCGATAAACTTTTATTCGATGAAGAACTGACGCGCCGTATTTTAGTAGAAGACTATTACGACGAAGTGATCCTTTTGCTTTCTCGTCGTGAGTATTTTCATTCAGATTTAAAACCAATGCTTCATGTGGAATATTTTGAAATTCCGCCGTTTGTTGCCTAAAAATTAAAAAGAGATACTCGAATGAATCGTGTATCTCTTTCTGTATTTCATTTCAAAACAAAAGTTTTTTAATGAGCGTATTGCGCACTGTAATATTTTTGATAAGCACCCGATGTAACATTATTGATCCATTCCGCATTGTTTAAATACCAATCAATAGTAGAACGAAATCCTTCTTCAAATTTAACGGAAGGCTCCCAACCAAGTTCGGTGCGAATTTTCGTCGCATCAATTGCGTAACGTCTATCGTGCCCTGGTCTATCGCGCACAAAAGTTATAAGTTGACGCGATGTGCCGACTTTATTGCCTAATTTTTCATCGGCAATGTCGCAAAGTTTTTCAACCAAATCAATATTTTTCCATTCGTTATTACCGCCAATATTATACGTTTCGCCGTCTTTGCCGGTGTGAAAAATAACATCAATTGCTTTGGCGTGATCGTTCACCCACAGCCAATCGCGTGTATATTTACCATCGCCGTAAATCGGTAAAGGTTTTTTATGCACGATATTATTTATCACCAACGGAATGAGTTTTTCTGGAAATTGAAACGAACCGTAGTTGTTCGAGCAATTTGAAACAACCACAGGCAAATGATACGTATGAAAATAAGCACGCACCAAGTGATCGGAACAAGCTTTCGATGCAGAATACGGTGAGCGCGGATCATAAGATGTTGATTCGGTAAAAAGACCTTCATCGCCTAAGCTACCATACACTTCATCCGTTGATACGTGATAGAATCGAAAATCTTTTTTCTCAGGAAAATTTTTAAGGTGTTGGCGCGCTGCGTTAAGTAGCGTCGCTGTACCAATAACATTAGTATTGATGAACGACAAAGGATCGGTAATAGATCTATCTACGTGACTTTCAGCCGCAAGGTGAATGACACCGTCAATTTTATATTGCGTAAATAATTTTTCTATCGCATTCCCGTCTGTAATATCCGTTTTGGAAAATATGTAATTTTCTGAATGTTCTACATCTTTCAAATTTTCTAAATTACCAGCATACGTCAATACATCTACATTAACGATGCGATAATCGGGATATTTATTTAAAAATAAACGTACAACGTGCGAGCCGATGAATCCCGCACCACCTGTAATTGCAATTGTTTTTGAAAAGCTCATTTTATGGAATAGTTAATAGGGAAAAACGAAAAAGGAATAGGTTAAAAGGAATAAGTAAAATAAAAAAGGAAGTAGTTTTTCAGAAATTAGACCTAATTCTTTTTCCCTATTCTTTATTCACTATTAAACGTGTTCTGGCACTTTCACTACTTTTTTAAAATATTCATAAGTAATTGCTAAACCGCGTTTTCTATCGAACTGCGGCTCCCAACCTAAAATATTTTTTGCCTTCGTAATGTTCGGCTGACGTTGTTTCGGATCGTCTGTCGGTAAAGGTCTGTAATCAATATATGCCTTGGAGTTACCGACAAGGTCTAAAATTTCGTGCGCAAACTGCATCATCGTAATTTCAGACGGATTGCCGATATTGACAGGCAACGAATAATCGCTGTGCAATAATCTATAAATACCTTCCACTAAATCATCGACGTAACAGAAAGAGCGCGTTTGACTGCCGTCGCCGAAAACAGTTAAGCCTTCGCCGCGAATAGCTTGCGAAAAAAATGCTGGTAACACTCGTCCATCGTTCACGCGCATTCTCGGACCATAGGTATTGAAAATGCGAACAATGCGCGTCTCCACGCCATGATGACGGTGATATGCCATTGTTATAGCTTCTTGAAAACGTTTAGCTTCGTCGTAAACTCCACGCGGTCCAATCGGATTCACATTACCCCAATATTCTTCCGTTTGTGGATGCTCTAACGGATCGCCGTACACTTCCGATGTGGAAGCAATCATAAAACGCGAACCTTTCACGCGCGCTAAACCTAATAAATTATGCGTACCGAGCGAGCCCACTTTAAGCGTTTGAATCGGCATTTGCAAATAGTCTATCGGACTTGCAGGCGAAGCAAAATGCAATATATAATCTAAATTCCCTGGCACGTGCACAAATTTCGATACATCGTGATTGTAAAACTCAAAATTTTTATTTGGAAAAAGATGCTCAATGTTCACTAAGTCACCCGTAATTAAATTATCCATGCCTATTACATGAAACCCTTCGGCAATAAATCTATCGCAGAGATGCGAACCCAAAAACCCAGCTGCGCCAGTAATTAATACTCTTTTCATAATTTTAGTTTTCCGTAGTTGTCACGCTACTATTTATTAAGGAATTGTTTGTAATTAGACTAATATGTATTTCTCGTTTTCTCACAAATAATTTGCAAATATAACGCCGTTTATTTTTTAATCGAAAGTCACTAACAACATTTTGTGAAAATTATTTTTTCTTCAAAAAAATCCGTTCAATTTAACTTTAATCAATTGAACGAATTTTACAGAATTTTACTTTTGTATCTCGCCGCGGAAAAAGTTTTGTTACTATTTCCTGTAATTTTAAAATACGCAACGAGTAATTTCCCGTTTTAAATTTGAAATGCCTATTTGCGTATCAAAGGTGCTGTGTTTGTTATCATATTTTGTATGCTCGTTCAAGTCTTAGCTTTATGCTGCGCAGCAGCTAAAAGCGAGACTTGAACACACTATGTTCGGGTCTCTGACCCGATTAAAAATGATCAAAAAATTCTTTAACAAAGTTGTGAATACTAAAAATTAAGAAACATTTATAACTTTGTTAAAGTAACAAAGTAAAATTATGGGCAGGTACAAAATTAGAGAACAACAAGGTTTAAACTATTTAACATTAACAGTTGTAGGATGGATAGATATTTTCAGTCGCAAGCGTTATCGCGATATTATTTTAGAAAGTTTGCGCTATTGCCGCGAGTATAAAGGTTTACATGTTGTGGGTTGGGTTATTATGACGAATCATATACACTTGATTGTATTTACCGAAACATTGGAATTAAGCCACGTCCTACGTGATTTTAAAAAGTTTACCGCCTTTAAAATATTGGAAAGCATTAATGCAGAACCTGAAAGCAGACGAGAATGGTTGTTGTACATGTTTAAGTATTTTGCCGCTATCAATCCTAATAATCGCAATTTTCAATTTTGGAAACAAGATAATCATCCGATTGAATTATGGTCGCTACCTGTTATTTGGCAAAAATTAAACTATATTCATGATAATCCTGTGCGTGCAGGTATCGTATCAGATCAAACACATTTTTTATACAGTAGTGCTATTGATTATTATTGTGGTAGAAATGGTCTTTTAGAAATTGATTTGATGGAGCCAATCGGTCCGATGTTGCCGAGTGGATATTATGGGTAGATTAAATTTATTAAACAATGTGTAGATTGAAATTATTACGGATATGTAGATTAAATTTATTACGGGTCAGAGACCCGAACATAGTGTGTTCAAGTCTCATTTTTAGTTGCTTCGCTTCTAAAAACTAAGACTTAAACAAGCGGGGAGAACCATTGAATCTATCTAAGGCTAAAAATGGATACCCGTATTCTTTCAGATACTGTGTAGGAACCAGGGTTTTATTAACGTTTTGAAAAACGGTATTCATTTTTGTGCGAAAAGCGTCTTGTGCTAAAATATGCGTCGCAAAGAGAAGAAAAAAAGAAAAAAAGAAAAGAAGTCTAAGATTGAAATTTTTCATAAAAATACGATTAAAAGTTTAAAAATTAGTTTGTTGAAAGAAATTAAGTGTTATTGGTATTTTAAATCGAATCGCCCATCTGTTATTTTTAAAGTGTCGCACCCTGTTTGTTTTATGGTGCAATAAAATGTGCCAGAAATTATTTTAGACGATTGAATTAATTTTGTAATAATTAACTTACCACTGCTAAAGAAATTTTTTGAAGAATCTATTGAGTTAGTAGTTCTATATTCGTAACATTCACCAGTGAGTGGTTTAAAATTATTAAACACAATTCCAAAATTGTATCCATTATTATTGATGTTCTTTTCATTAACAAAAAGTAATGAATCAGCTCCAACTGCTAATAGACTATTAGCAGTGATGCCATCTGAGTATCTAAAGCCCCCAATGTAAAGATTGCCACCCATAATTGTTGGATCAAACTCCCAACGCGTTACAGGTTTGGTGCTTAAAAACTCGTAGTTTGGGTCTTTGTATTTCCAAACCACACCATTAATTTTGCAAGCAAAAGTGCCTACACCTGTTTGTGTTTCAGGTGGTAGGGAGTTAGAATCGTCAGGTGTTGTACTTGTTTTCGTACAATGTGTTGTTGTAGCACTCACAAAAAGAAGTACCACATAAAAAAAATACTTAACCATAATTAAAGCTTTTGTGTGAAGAAATAAAGAGTAAAAAACTGTGTAGAAGCATAGATGGCATTTTTAAAAATTAAGAAATATTTTGAATTAGAGGTTTTTACAAAAGCCGTTTTTAATTTGTTTCATTTGCAAAGTTGAATCGAAATTTTCACTATTTTCAAGCTCATTTCACTAAACATATATTTTTATTTAGTGAATATCCCTAAAATGTTTACTTTAAATAGGTGCGTGTCCTTAACTTGGTTTAATATTGTTATAAGAAAAAACATTTTCAAAAAATATTAGCTCCAAATTTTTATGATGAAGAAAAAACATACTCTCCAAGCATTCATTTTTGATAAATTGCAATCGCATTTTAAAAAAACTTCGGATGTTGTTTCAGCACTCTCCAATTTATTTAATTTACACCCAGATGGTGTTTACAGGCGCATACGTGGCGAATCCGAATTAAGGCCTGATGAAATTGAAATCATAGCGTCAGAATATAAAATTTCAATTGATGCATATATTTTTAAAGACAGCGACTCTGTTTTATTTCAGTTTAATCCGTTTGTAAAGCCCATAAAAAACTTTGATGATTATATAAACGAGTTGTATGCAGCTGTAAAACCTTTAAGTGAATTAAAGGGATTAACGTTAC
>JAYVVO010000056.1:0-6367 GCA_043786955.1 Saprospiraceae bacterium | reverse complement strand
AAGAATTTCTCATTAAAGATTTTAAAACTGAAAATGGCGCAATTTTACCATCGGCAGTTGTGGTGTATGGTACTTTTGGTCGTTTGAACGCCAACCGCGATAACGCGATACTCTTACCTTCACATTATATGGCAAATCATCGCGGTTATGGTTGGTTAATTGGTGAAGGAAAATGCCTTGATACGACAAAGTATTTTTTAGTGGCTACCGAATTATTCGGAAATGGTCATTCGTCGTCTCCGAGCAACACACCAGAACCTTTTCACGGTCCGCGATTTCCAGTAATGACAATCAGAGATAATGTTGAAGCTGTTCACAAACTTTTGATAGAAAAATATCAGATAAAGCATTTAGTTGCTATTATTGGTTTCTCGATGGGAGCTGAACAAGCGTTTCAATGGTCGGTCAGTTATCCCAATTTTATGGATAAAATTGTAGCAACCAGTGGCACAGCAAAATGTTATCCGCATGGTGTAATACGGTTGGAAGGACAAATTGCCGCTTTAACAGCCGATGCAGGTTTCGAAAATGGGGATTATAAAACGCCACCTAAAAAAGGAATCGAAGCTTTTGCAATGGTTTGGACGGGATGGTTGTACTCACAGGAGTGGTGGCGCAAGGAATTGTGGCGCGCCAATTCACCCAAAGGCACAACGTTCGAACAAATAGAGAATAGATACAGAACTAATTTTATTCCGGGTGCTGATGCCAATAACCTGATTGCACAGATGCGCACTTGGGAATATCACGATGTTGGCGCAACAAAAGGCTTTAATGGCGATGTTGAAAAAGCGTTGAAGTCGATCAAAGTTCCAGTACTCTATATGCCTTCAGAGACAGATTTATATTTTCCGATTGGCGACGCTAAATATGAAGCCTCTTTCATTTCAAAAGTAGTGTTTAAACCCATCCCATCTTTGTGGGGTCATACGGCTGGCGCAGCCAGTAATCTGGCAGATGCAAAATTTCTCAATGACAATATTTCTAAATTTCTAAAATAATGTATTGAAACGTTTCAATAAGCAGAAGTTCGCAGAGAATTTTTATTGAATTTTTAAAAGGATAAAGGCAGAGTAATTAGAAAAAAATTACCCACCACTTTTTTTATCATTTTCACCACGCAAACTGTAATAGCCATGAATAAAAAATCCGCACGACATAAATGTTCGTAAAACGCTAATACTGGAGTTCAGTCTCCCAGCTGAACTCCAGTATTAGGTTGTCTTTTGGCGACCTTGGCTTTCATTAAGTGTTCGCAGACGTGGAACTTTAACGGGTTATTGTAGCATCTCTGACGCGCACGTTAAAAATAATTTACATTTTTTATCAATTAATTTATGGCTTAGCGCAGGTTGACAAAAAGATAAACTGCTAACCTTTATTCTTTATCCTGTTTTTCCAAACCTTCCATCAATCGCGTTGAGATGCGCAAAAAATCCATTTCGGTAATGACACCAATGAGTTCTTCGTCTTGATTGATTACGGGTAAGCAACCAATTTTATTAGTGCGCATAATGGCTAAAGCATCCATCAGTTTCGTTTCAGGATAAACTGTTTTGGGATTTTTAATCATAATTTCTTCAACCGTGACTTCCCTTTCGTCTTTGTGTCTGTAACTCGAAGCAAAATGACGCAGCAATGTGCGCGAAGAAATAAGACCGACTAATTTACCTTTAGCATCTTCGACGGGCATGAAACGAATGACGCGCCAATCCATAAGTTCAGCGACTAAATCCACAATATCATCTTTTTGCGCAGTGAACAGATCGGTTTGCATAAACTCTTCGACGCGCAATTTGGCAGGCGAATAACGGTAAGGATTCAAATCTGAACCTTTACTATCTGGTATTGCCCATTCGTGAACGGGTTTATCTTCCCACTGGTTTTTAGCAATCGCGGCTGTCATAATCGTTAATGCTTCATCGGAGTTGACTTCTTTTACCAATTTTGTAAACGTTCGCAACTGCCAACGCGCACCTGTTACGTGTTTATCGGCGCGTTGTTCAATCACACCCATGTACCGCTCGATGTCCTCTTCATTAATTTTTTGATGTTTTAAACCTTCACGGGCAATGGGCAAAAGTTCATCTAAAATGAGTTCGCGTGGACTAACTTTAGAATCGTTAAACCACGTGAATTTAGTATCGAAACCAAACTTCGCGGCTTTATCGAAATTATCGCGCACATCTTCAAAAGAAATATTTTGTGTAATGTCTTTATGTTTCTGCGCATAACCAATCATCAGACCCAACCAAAAAGCCGCATTCGCCGAAGAATCTATATTACTTGGTCCGGCAGGTAAAACGCGACACTCGATGCGTAAATGAGGTTTACCATTTGGACTGATGCCGTAGCACGGGCGATTCCATCTGTAAACGGTTGAATTGTGAATTTGCAGCGCACGTAATTTGGGCGTAATGCCATTTTTGACGGAGTCGAGCGAATTTTCTTCCACATCGTCGCCGAGCAAAACGCGAAAACGTGCAATGTCTTCTTTATAAATTTCTAAGACAGAATTTGTCAACCAACCTGAACCAAAATTTACACGCGGTTTGCGTTCGCGTAAATGTTCATGACTTGTGCGCGTATCAAGTGCTTGTTGAAACAAAGCAATGCGCGTTTCGTGCCATAAACGTCTGCCAAAAACTATCGGCGAATTGGCAGAAATTGCAACAACGGGCGCAATAAGCATTTGTGCAATATTATAATATTGCACAAAATTTTTCGGCGAAACTTGCAAGTGAATTTGATAACTCGTGTTGCATGCTTCGAGTAATGGCGAATCGTGCCGAATGAGTAATTCATCTATGCCGTCTAATCGCAACTCGAAATGGTTGTTTCCGCGCAAACTATTTTCCTGAATACTTTCTATGAGTGCATGATAGCGTGGTTTTGGCGTAAGATTTTCAATATTTAAATCGAATTTGCGCAGCGTGGGCAGAATACCTGCTAAAACAACTTCGGCATCGAAACCTTTACACGTTTCGCGAATGATTTGAAGATAATCCCAATTTTCTTTTTCCATGTCGCGCAGCGCAGAGCCTTTAAACTCGCGCGGCGTGAGATTGGTTTCTAAATTAAATTTAGCTAATTCTGTTCCGACCCAATCATATTGTTTAAGTTTTTCGAGTACTTCGATATTAATCAATGCGGGTTTAAACGTATCGCGCTCTACCAAACACATTTCTTGTTCCGCGCCAATGCGCACAATATCATCCTCGAACCAATTTTTTTCGAGCATAAAACTCAATGCTTCTACATCGCGCAGCAATTGCTTAACGAAGTGATTCATCTGATTCTGATCTCGAACTATTTTAACTTTAGCTTCTCCCATTTTAGTTGATAGTTGATAGTTGTAAAAAAAAACGCTTTTAAATTGCAAGAAAGTTTTACAGTTTTAGCGTTCTAATAGTTGCAAAACTAATTAGTAAAACTAAGTTCAAATTTTGGTATCAACAAACTTTACGCGCTATTTTTACATTTTATTAAAATGGATTTTCAGAAATGACTTTTTGGGTAAAAACACCAGCCATAATTCAATGGTTGATTAGCGATGTGACGTGGCGAAAAAAAAAGACGGATAAAATTATTTATCTCACTTTCGATGATGGACCGATACCGATAATTACGCCAAAAATTTTAGAAATTTTAAATCAATACAATGCGCGCGCCACTTTTTTTTGTGTCGGCGACAATGTGGTCAAGCATCCTGAAATTTACGAAAAAGTTTTAGCAGCAGGTCATTCGGTTGGGAATCACACGCATCATCATCTCAATGGTACTTTCACGTCAACGAAAAAATATTTAAAAGATGTTGCTGATTGCGCCCAAGTCGTTGATTCAAAATTATTTCGTCCACCGTATGGTCGTTTGCGGTGGTTTCAAAAAAAGTTTTTAAGAAAACACTACGAATTAATTTACTGGGATGTTTTGAGTTGGGATTTTAGAGCGGAACTCAGCAATGAACAAGTTTTAAAAAATGTATTATCGCAGACGACAAATGGTTCTATCGTTCTGTTTCACGATAGTTTACGATCTGAACCGCGTGTGCTATATGCTCTACCAAAATTTTTAGAACACTTTTCAAAATTAGGATTTACTTTTAAGAAACTATAAATTAGGAAATTCTTTAAAAAATAAATTTATAATTTCGGTTTCATAAATCCTTCAGCCAACCAATTTGCAATCGCTTGGCGGTTATTTGCAATTATCAAGCGCTTGCGATCGAAAGCATTTCTAATATTTCCAAGTTCGACATAAACGGTAGTGGGTTTACATTCGCGCAGCATGTGTAAATCGCGCGTAGTGAGTGTACTTTTAAAATCGCGGCGACCAGCATATTTGCTTTCTAAAGTTTTCAGCATGAAGGAAGCTAAATTATAACTTTGTTTATTTCCATCCTGGCAATACAGAAATGTATCAGTCTGTTGTGCTTTCCCGCGCGAATCAACATGAATCACTAAAAGACGTTGATCTTTTATGCCGCGTTCTTCGTTTTTATCGAAAAGATCGTTGATTGCATCGGAGCGTTGTGTTAATCGCGCTTTTTGCGACACGGGTACTTTCAAATCTGGATATGTTTGTTCGTCTGTATCGCAAATTAAATATTCACCGTCTCTGATACCATCGTTTGGATCTCGCGTGATAATATAAACCGTCGCATCATGTCGCGTCAGTTCGCGCGCAACACGGAGCGAAACATCATAGGCATACTCATCTTCACAAATTGTTCTGCCTTCAACAACTGCTTGCGCACCTGGATCTGGTCCGCCGTGTCCACCTTCAATATAAAAAACTTTACCTTCCAATTTCCTATCAACGCGTTTAACGTATTGGTATTTTTTTCCAAAAATTGCATATTTTGTTACGTCTTTTCCAGATGGTTTTTCTTCTATCGTTTCTTCTTTTTCGGTTTGCTTTTCTTGATTAGCTAAAACTTCTTTTTTATCGCAAAATAAAAAATGGTGTGGCACTAAAATAATTCCTTCTTCTTTATAATTTTTGGTGCGAATTTTACCCTGAAAAAGTTTTAAATTATAGGCTTGTATGTTCTGTGCGGTGTTTAGGTTTGAGATGCCGATAGAAGTTCGAATATTATTTTTCAATTCGAAAATATAAATGGGCATTATCAATTTTGCGTTTGCCGCAATCGTTCCTGCATAGCTTAATTTATTGAGGTTTTCAAACTCGGCAACATCGCAATCTGAATTGGTCAAAAAGTAACGCGTCAAAAGTTGTTTTGCCGTTATTTTTGTTTTAACCTGAATAATTAAATGATCTAAGTTGGCTTTGTTTTGAGCCACACAAAAAATTGTGGAGCAAAACAAAGCCAAAGTTAGAATCCAGAATTTCATGTAGTGCTGATTTCGACGAAAATAATACTTCTGTAGTTTTAAATATTAATCAACAACGCGCCATTTGTCGCCATCAATTTTTACAATTTTAGCATCTGCGAAACCAGCATCTTGAACGCGTTTTTTGAGTTGTTTAGCATTTTCTAATTTTTTGATACCATCCATATAAAAAATTGTGAGCGTGCCTTCTTTTTTCGATTCAATTTTCCAGTAGCTTGAAACTTTATCGTCGTTAAAATTTTTAGGATTTTTATAAGCACCCAATTGAATTTTATACATCGTGTCAGCAGCGATTACAATATTTTTCTTAACAACTTCTACGGAATAAGCTTTTGGAATAGGTGCATCAAAAATTAAATATTTTTTGATGATAGAATCATTTTTTTCTACAACAACAAAAGCATTTGTGTACGAGGAGGCGTGTACAATTTTTAAAACAGAATCGGCTTTAATTTTAGAATTAAATACACCCAAACGCACTTTGTAATTTCCTTTTTCTTCGATGATATATTCAGGTGCAGTGAGTTTTTCGTTTTTCTTGTCTAAATAATCCGTAAATTTATCTTTAGATGAAGCCAATTGAATAGCATAAAATTTTTCTTTTTTCGGAGCATCCGGCGATTTCGCAACCACGTCAGCATCGCCAAAAGAATTACTATTTTTTAATTCTTGCGGACTAACTTCTTTTGAAATTATTGCTGGCGGCGTAGTTTGTTTTGCAGGAACGTTAATAACTACTTCCGAATTTTCAACGAGTTGCACATCGGGCAATTTATTTGCTTTTAATGCCGCACCTTTGAGATTTATTTTTTTCTCTGCAAAGCCTTCTTTATAAAATACAATGGTGTAGTTGCTTGAATTTTTTAAAGACGCAGTGAAACCACCTGCACTATCTGTCAAACTTTGCGCACGTTTTTTAGAAGTGTTGTCCATTAGTGTAACGGTAACGCCGTCTAATTTTTCGTTTGTTGTTCCATTCACGACATTGCCCGCATAAATATTTTTTCCTTTAA
>JAYVVO010000055.1:0-6372 GCA_043786955.1 Saprospiraceae bacterium | reverse complement strand
TTCCCTGTGTTGATGAATTCCAAAATAAATTTACCTCGTAATAATGTGTATCATTCACAGTTATTGATTTTATTATGGTTTTGATTATAAAATAAAGGTGGGAGAATTGTGCTTCCACCTTTTTAAAATTTTAATTGAAATTTTTTCAATCAACTAAACTGTAATAATAGTCAACCGCTAATTTATTTTCAACGTGCCAAATACCCGGTGTATTCCAAGCAATACGTCCTGCCTCTTCTTTCTGATACCAAGAATTTACCGTACCATTGAGCGTAACCGTTGTACCAGATACTTTGACTTCAATATCGTTGTCATCAATTGACCAACTTCTGGCAATCGCATTTTCAACGTCTTTTTGTTCAATAGCATCGTGTGTTTCCGATTTGATTTTTATGGCATTGGTTACACCTTTAACACCTGTCAGAAAATTCACCGCACTTTTTGCAGCTTCTCTCTGGTAGTTCCAAGCAAGTTCGCCACCTAAAGTTACCCAGCCGTCTTCAACTTTCACCGTTACTTTATCTTTTGGCACCGACCAATTCGATTTTAAAGCGGTCAAAACCTCATTTGCTATTTCGGTATTGGTTTTTGTCCAAGCCGTTGGAAATTTCACTTCAATTTTTTCAACGATGGCTTTAACACCAATAACTTTTTTTGCCGCATTTTCTGCTTCCATTTTTTTTGCGTAGCTGTCAACTTCGCCTGTCAATGAAACTACTCCGTCTTTTGCAGTAACGCCAATTTCTGCTCCGTATAAAAACGGTTCCCATCTAATCGCGTTTTGAACATCGGTTTGTAATTCAAAATTATCCTTCATTGTAGTATTTTTAGCGTGGTTATAGAATTTCAACCACAATGCAAAGTTGAGTCTGAAAGAGACTTCGATAGTTACACAATTAAATTAATGACTTGCAAAATTATCTGCTCGCAACCTATCTTTCAATAAAAAAACTACAAAAAACATTTAATGCTCAGTATGGTCTCTGACCATACTGAGCATCCAGTCGTTTCAAGACGACTACTTGCGTTTAAGTTTTTATAAAACCAAATCTCTACCAATGCGCAAAACATCGTAAACAAGCGCGTCGAAATCGGGTTTGGTGCTACGGTGATTTGTGTTTGCCACGCGAATGGCATACTTTCCGTCTAAAAAAGTATAGCTGGGTGCAGAAACACCTTGCTCATGCAACCGCATTAAAATTTCTTTATTAATCGCGTTTAAGTCCAACTTTGCATCGCGACCAATAAATCTGAAACAAACCAGATTCATCGTAACAGGTGTGAGCATTTCTAATTCGGATTCTTTTTTGATGAGACTTTCTAAGTAATAGGCTTGCGCGATATTTTGGCGAATGAGTCGCGCAAATTTTTCGATGCCGTGTTCTTTAAAACACATCCACACTTTCAGCGATTTAAATCCGCGCGAAAGTTCCATACCATAATTTCCAAAGGGGTCAGGTCCAGCAGCCAAACCGCGCTCGTGACTCGATAGATAACTCGGTTGCAAAGCAAACGCGTTGCGGTGTAATTCTTTATTTTTTACCAACAAGCAACCAATTTCATACGGCATATACATCCATTTATGCAAATCGAGCGCGACCGAATCTGCTTTTTCAATCGCTTTTAAAGCGTCTTTATATTCATCCACTAATTTTGCGAGCGCACCAAACGCACCATCCACATGAAACCAAATATTTTCGCGGGCGCAAATTTCTAAAATTTCATCCAACGGATCAATCGCACCGGTGTTTACTGTCCCAGCATTACCGACAACGCACAACGGGATAAATCCTTTAGCGCGATCTGCGGCGATGCAATTTTTCAAATCATCCACGTTCATTCTAAAATCGGCGTTTGTTTTCACAACGTGTAACGCATCGCTGCCGAGACCAGCCACTTCAACCGCTTTTTGAATACAACTGTGCGTTTCTGAAGTGATGTAAACTTTCATTTGCGCCACACTTTTCAAACCTTCTTTTCGCACGGTTTGATTTTGATACGCATTGCGTGCAATCAGCATCGCCGTATTGTTTGCCATCGAACCACCGCTCAATAAAATACCAGAACCTGATTTCGGAAAATTCAGCATTTCTTTTATCCATTCAATCACTTGTGCATCAACATACATCGCTGCATGATCTCCGATAGCGACGTTCGGATTCATTCCTGCGGCTAACATTTCTGCCATCATTGCAAACGGCGTTCCTTGACCTTGTACCCAACTCCAAAATCGCGGATGATTGTTGCCTTTTTTAAACGGCAAAATATTTTGTTTGAAATCGGCATAAACTTTTTCAATCGATTCACCTTGTTGCGGCAATTGTTGCGCTAAATGTGTTTTTGTTTCTTCAGGCGTTTTTTGCCAAACTTTTTCGTTCTTTAAATTTTTTAGGTAATCAAACATATCGTCCACCATTTTGTGTGCGAGTTGTTTCATACCTTCCCAATTTTCTGGGTCGAGTGTTTCTTCTTTTTCTAAAATTGAATTAAAATCTATCATATTGTTTTAGTAAATTTTGTGCATCAACAACAATTCAAATTAATTTTCATGCGCGCTCCAATTTTGACATTTCGTAACCGAGCAATGCACGTTTGCGCATACTTCCCCAATGATATTCGCCGACTAAACCTTCTTTGCGAATAACGCGATGACACGGAATAAGAAACGCAATCGGATTTTCACCGACGGCACTACCAACGGCGCGCACCGCTTTTGGATTTTTAATTTGTTCCGCGATATTTGAGTAAGTGCTAACATTCCCTTCTGGAATGCGCAACAGTGCTTCCCAAACTTTTATCTGAAAGTTTGTACCGTGCACTAAAACGTTGAGTTTTTCGCGCTGCGCACCAAATATTTTTTCTGCATAAGGTGCAATCGCTTCATCATCATGTTCAAGTTCGGCGAAATAGAATTTATCTTGAAATCCAAAAAGTTCGCGCGAAAAAGAAATTTGATCAACAAAACTTAAATGACAAATGCCGCGTTTTGTTACGCCAATCAAACAATCGCCAAAAGGTGAGCGCGTTAAACCAAACGTAATATCCAAACCGTTACCTTTGGTTTTGTATTCGTTAGGCGTGACGGCTTCGAGCGTTACAAATAAATCGTGAACGCGCGACGTTGTTGAAAGTCCTACTAAATCAGCAGCTTCATCTAAATTTTTAGTTTCAAAAATATGATCGCGCAAATAATCTACTGAAAGATACTGCATAAATTTTTTAGGACTTACGCCAGCAAAGTCGGTAAAAATGCGCTGAAAATGTTGCGCCGATACATGAACGTGATCTGAAACCTCGTTCAAATCGGGTTGATTTTTAAAATTGGCGACTAAATAGTTTATCGCTTCTTCGACGCGATCGTAATTAAAATCTGTAATTTTCATAAAATTTAATTTATGATGCAAAATAAATCCTTAAATTGTTTGGCAACCACCCGAATCTTGCGAAATTTGTTTTTTAAATTTTTTGACAATGCTTATTTGCTTATCAATAGAAACACGGATTTAGCAGAGAAACACAGATTTTCGCAGATTTCTCCAAAAAAAATACGTGTTCTTCTGTAAAATTCCACTAAATCTGCGTTTCCAACAATAAACATTTTATCCGAAACTTAATAAATACTTTTTCCGAAATTTTATGAAGAAAATGCCTCAAATATTATTTTTTGTTTTATTTTTTAATTTATTTTTTTTGTGGACAAATGTAGGCGTCAGTGCGCAAAATCCGCATAAATATTTGCGCAAAGGCGATGACGCTTACAAAGAAAATAATTTTGAGCAATCGCAGCAATATTACGAGCAAGCACGGAATAAAAAAAATGCCGCCCAGATAGATTACAATTCTGGGAATATTCAGTATCAACAAAAAAATTTCGATAAAGCGTTAGAGCTATATGATAATGCTACTAAAAGCGACAGCCGCGACATTAAAGATCGCGCATTTTATAATTCAGGTAATGTTTTAACAGAAAAGAAAAACGAAAACGAAGCATTAAATAAATTTAGACAGGCATTGCGCAATAATCCGAGCGATGTGGAAGCGCAACACAATTATTCGTTTTTAAAGAAAAAAATTGACCAACAAAAACAAAATCAGAATCAAAATCAGAAAAATCAAAACAAACAATCTGATAATAAAAATCAGGAAAAAGGGGACAATAAAGACGGGAAAAATCCGCCACCACAAAAACAACAGCAGAAAAACGATGATAAAAACAAACAGCAATCTAACCCAAATAATAATCAATCGGAGCAAGATCAGCAGCAACCACGCGATTTAAAAAAGGAGGATGCTTTGCGTGCGCTTAAAATGCTCGAAAATGAAGAGCAAAAAGTTCAACGCAAACAAAAATTGGGCAAAAATGGGTTGGGTAAAAACGAGAAAGACTGGTAAGTACTAATGGGAAACCAAGAAAAATAAATTAGTTGTGTAAAAATTTGTGAGATTGAGTTTTGCAATTTTTTCATAAAGAAGATTGCAAAAACTGGGACAAAGAATTAATCTTTTAAATCAGTTTAGAAACTTTACAAAAAAATAGCAATATTAAAACGTTACGCCATTATAAGCCATAATCCAAAGATTTCCGTTTTTACCCAATTGTGTTTTTGTATTCTGAATGAGATTAGTCAGACTCTTGAGCGGTTTATCGAGACGCATAAAATACGTTTTCTGTTTGGTAAAAGTGGTTGTTGTTGCAGTTGGATTGGGCGTATAAGAATTATCAATGAATTGGAAATAGCCGTAGTTACCATTCACCAAAGAAAAATTATGCGCGTATGTTTTCAAACTATCCGAAAAAGCAGTGACGAGATTTTCTTGGTCAGTATTGTATTTAATTGTTCCCCAAATAGTTCCTTGCGGTACACGTAAAATATCTGTAACTGGAATGGTTATGCCATCGGTGGATTGCATTTGTACACTCAACTTAGTATCAGAAACGGACAGTGTTCCCGAGTTAAGCACAACATCTTTTAAATTTATTTGTAGCGCATAGCTGCCGTTGGAAAGCAAACCTAACTTCGTGGTATCGCGCACAACGTCGGTAGTATTAAAACAACTATCAGGGTTTATAAACGCTTGCAAGTTAATTGAAACATCGCTTTGTGAAACAAGAGGCACAATGCGTATTTTTGTGCCATCGCATTTTTTTTCAGTCGAGGCAATCAAAAAGCCATACTCCGAACCAGATTCTTTTAAAATTTCCCAAGGTTGAATCGAAAATTCTTTTTTAATATCAATCACTTTAATTTGTTCCGATCCGTCGCGCTTGCAACCTCCTATTATTAATAACGCGATTGAAAATATTAATCCGAAATTTTTTGTCTGTGTGTTAAAGCGCATTTTTTTACAAATATTGCGATGCATTGCACCTATTAGTTATTGGTTTAACGTTACAGAATTAAATTTGCTGCCTCAATTAAAAAATTAAAAATGAAAAATGAAAAATGAAAAATGAAGGAATGAACTCAAATAAACTTTCATTCCTTCATTTTCTCATTCTTTCACTTCTTCATTTCGATATCCTAACTTGTACAATGACCACGTCACTTTTTTGCTTAATCCATAATTTTCTAATCGGTTTTTGTAGTAAAAAAGGACGCTGAGTTCATCACACTCGACATTTCCTTTTTTATTAAAAACCAAAGGCTTTATGAGATTGTAAGCACCTAATTTTTTTACGCCATCAACGAGCAATTCTTCGGAATCAAAAAGTATCTCTCTCGAAATTTTTAAATTTCCTTTTTTAGCCAGAACGATTACTTCTTTTTTTAAAGCGTCAACGGCATTGAGTAATTCAGCGCGCGGAAAATAAAAATCATCCACAGAAAGTCGAAGTAAGGAGTATAAATCGAGGTTGTCGTAGTTAGCACTGAGCATATAATAGGCTGCAAAAGCGACCAAATGACTACTCAAAACAATATTCGCTTTGTGAAACCGATCTGTAATTTTTTCGGCTAAAAGTTTTGTGAACTCTGTCTCGCGCTGCAAATCGGTATTAATAATTTTTCCATCCGAAAAATATTCTTTAATGTCAATAATGTTTCCGTGCTTATCAATACTATTTAAATTGACATCTAATTTATTGCCAAACACATCCATCGGATGATCGAATGAGAGTAAAATTTCAGATTTTTTAGAAAAAAATTGCCACGCAAATTTCAACCATTCGTATAAATTATTTCCTTGAAACCTATTTTTTAAAAACTTTTCTTTGCCTTCAATTTGCAAATATTGGTGTATTAAATGCGGTGCTTCAAGTACAAAATGATAACTCGTAACCAATGGCACAATCACAATTTTAGTCGTCTCACCTTTTTGAAATAAGGCGCGTTGTGCTTCCATCGCTGTACCCATTAAACCCATTTTGAGTTT
>JAYVVO010000054.1:0-2196 GCA_043786955.1 Saprospiraceae bacterium | reverse complement strand
CGAATTTTGGAAACAATACAACAGGTATTTTTGCAAGTCTTGCTTCTGGCAATTATACCGTCACTGTCACTGATGCTTCAGGTTGCAAAAGTACTTCTACACCTGCGATAGTTAAAAATTCCAATTCAACCTTAGCAACTATTGTTAATGTGAGTAATGCTAAATGTAGCAGCAATTCGGGTGCGGTATTATTGGTTGTTACTGGTGGAAAAGCACCTTACACGTTCCAAACAGGAACGACAAAAAATAATAATGGTTATTTTACAGGTTTAAAAAGCGGAACGTATAATTTCACAATTATTGATTCAGTTGGATGCCAAAGTTCAGCAATAGCAAAAGTAGATTCTTCAGTGGATGTCTTATTGGCAAATGCTACTGTTAAAAATACTTTTTGTGGAAATTCCGATGGTTCGTTCACAGTTACGGCGAGTGGCGGAACAGCACCTTATAGTTTTTCAAACGGAATAAGTACAAATGCTACGGGTATTTTTACGGGATTGAAAGCAGCTAATTATACAGTTTCTATTACAGATGCCAACGGTTGCGCCATAACAAATGTTACTGCAAACGTGAGTGTTGACGCTCTGGATTTAAAAATTAAAGTAGATGTCAGTAAAGCAATTTGTGCTTCAAAGAATGGTTCAATTTTATTAACGCCTGCGGCTGGTAAAGCACCCTACACTTTTGATGCTGGTGTTATAAAAAATCAGAATGGCTATTTTACAAATTTAGCTTCAGGTACTTATAATTTTACAGTTACTGACGGACAAGGTTGCCCAGCGAAAATTTCTGTTAAGGTTGATACAATTAATTTTAATTTAAAAATTAATCCTATTGTAACTGATGCCACGTGTAATAATCCGAATGGTCGCGTTTCGATTGATATTGGTGGTGGATCACCACCATATTCTTATACATCTACTTTGCCGATTGATTTAACAAAAGTTCCTGCGGGTACATATCAAATCATCGCGTCGGATGGAAATGGTTGCGCATCCGCAGCAACGGCTGTTACTATAAAGAGTGTTGGTAGCATTAAAGCTAATTTTACAAATACACCGATTGGTTGTAACGGAACAGATAGTTTAAGCGTGAGTTTTACGAATAGTACAGTTAGTTCCATACCGAATTATACTTCAACTTGGATTTTTTCGGAAGGAAAAACTTCCAATGCTTCTAATCCAAGTGTGTCGTTTAAAAATCCAACAGCGACAGCTAAATTGATTGTTTCCAACAGCGCAGGTTGTTTCGATACACTCACAACATCACTTAATTTAGACGTAGTTAGATATACACTAACGAATACACAAGCAACGTGTCAAGGTTTACAGACAAAACTGAATGTTTTAGGCTCTAATCCAAACTTGACGTATAAATATAAATGGACGGCTGCGGACAGCGTAAGCGTTATTGCGGGTGATACAACCGCTTCACCAACAGTTGTCGTAGCAAAACAAGGAACGGGTAAAGTTTATTTACTGATTTCAAGTAGTTTGGGTTGTTCTAAACGCGATTCTGTTTTATTACAAAGCGTGAATCCGAACGTAGATGCTACCAATTTAAAATACACACAAGATTGTAATTCTAAAAAAGTAACTTTTAATTTTAGCAACTCTACCACAGCGTCACAATATTGTTGGTTTTTTGGCGATTCACCGACAAGTACATCGTGCGCTTTAAATCCAACTTATACGTATTCAAGCGCTGGAAATTATATCGCGCGATTAGTCCCAACTTCTTTAACATGTTTAAGTGCGCTAAGCATACCTGTTAAAGTGCGCGATGGCGCAGTAGTTTCTGTTAAAGCCGACACAACTAAAAATGTGTGCGATGCAACGAGTATTACGGTTTCAGCAAAAAGTAATGTGTCAAGTTTTCAATGGTCAAATTCGCCGGCGTTCGCAACCATTTTAGGTTCGGGTCAGAATTTATTGGTTAAGCCGATAAATAAATCGAATACTTATTACGTGCGCGTTACAGATTCAACAGGGGTGTGCGTGGCTACCGATAGCGTTGTTGTAAATAATAATCAATTAAAAATTTCGCACGCGCTCAATGCCGACGTGTGTACAAAAACTTCAAGTCCGTTTATTGTAACAAATACATCGAGTGATTCAGTTTCAGTTGTTTGGACGAGTTCGACTTTGATAGATGGTTCTAACACTGTTTTAAGTCCAAAAATTAAAGCAGGCTCAA
>JAYVVO010000053.1:0-2197 GCA_043786955.1 Saprospiraceae bacterium | reverse complement strand
CTTCCACGTTAAATTTATTTTCGCGCTTCATCGGAATTTCGATAATCAAATCTTCATTGCTTGTGGCATCTTTAACGCAACCCGCTTGCGAATTTTTGTCGTAACCTTCTGCATTTGATACATAAGTGCAGCACGTGCCGAATTTAACATCAATCATTGCGCGGCCATCTTTTCCTGTTTTGAGTTTTCTTTTAAAACAAGAATCGGATGTAACAGTGGCACCTTCAATCGGCTCTTTTGTTTTTTCGTCGTAAACATACACTCTAACAGGTGCAGCCAAACGCGTGAAACTGTAAATGTCATCTCTTCCTGCGCCACCTGTGCGATTCGATGTGAAGTAACCATTCTCACCTTTATTGCTCAGTGTAAAAGCGATATCATCATCTTTAGAGTTTATCGGTGCTCCAATATTTTCTGGTGTTCCCCACTGACCTTCTGCTTTGGCATCGGTGTAATAAATATCGAATCCACCGAGACCGATTTGTCCATCGCTCGAAAAGTACAAACGATTATTTTTGTAAATAAACGGAAAAACTTCGTTGCCTTCGGTGTTAATGCCTGGTCCGAGATTTGTTGGTGGTCCCCAACGTCCGTTTTCAAGTTCGGATGAATATAAATCCATTCCACCAAAACCGCCTGGCATATCACTGGCAAAATATAATTTTGTGCCTTCAGCGTTTAAAGTTGGGTGCAAGCACGAGTATTCGTCGCTGTTGAAAGGTAAGCTTTCTTCACTTACCCAACCGTTTCCTTTTTTCTTGGATGTATAAATTTTAAGTTTTATGATACCGTCTTGATCTTTAGCCGTTTTGCCACCGCTGTAATTGTCGCGGGTAAAATATATTTGCGACTGATCTTTATTAAAAGCTACCACAGCGTCGTGAAATTTAGAATTAACATCACTCGAAAATTTCTCAGGCTTTCCATAAGTTGCACTCGTACCAGTGCCTTTTACTGGCACAAAATATAAATCTGTAAACGGATTACCTGTCCAAGCGTGACTTCGCTTTATTGCTGTGCCAGGATCGCGTTCGGATGCGAACACAATACCATTTTTATAAAAAGCAGAGCCAAAATCATCGAGGTTTGAGTTGAACGTAGTGCGGGCGACTTCATAAACGCCTTCGCCTTTCGTTTTCAACTCTTGCTCGTAATCGCAAGCGCGATCTTGATACTGTCCGCGCACGTCTTCAGGAACAGCTTGCGCAAATTTTTTGAACCATTCACGCGCCAATTCGCATTTGCCGTTGCGCTGTAACATTTCGCCGTAATAGAGATAATGAATAGGCTGCGCAGTTTGTAAACGCACAACCTGACCATACAAAAATTCGGCATTCTCGCTGTCGTTTACTTTGCGGTAACATTCCGCCAAAGCAATCTTAGCTTCTTCGTTATCACCCTTAGACATCACTGAATTAAGTATTGCAATGGCGCCTTGGTAGTTTAAATCTTTCATTTCGCGCTTAGCGCGCTCAATTTTAGATGTAGTTTGTGCGAACATCGTTCCTACGAAAAATAATGTGAGCACTGTAGAGTAAAAGGATTTTGAAAACATCGCTTAAAATTTAGATTTCGGTGAATGGGATGCATTACATGAAACCGAAAGTGAGTAATTAAATGTTCGGAATATATTGATTATAAGTTATAAAAAACCGTACCAAATATTTTCCTAAAATTTAATATCTATATTGGTTTTGTTGCAAGGCACTGTATTAAATGTTTTTTAGAAATAACGCGGCGTAACGACTTTCTTTTCTTTGAAGTCAAATTCATAACCTAAGAAAACTTCGAAACTGCCGACAGATTTTTGCTGGATTTTTGTGAGCGAGAAATCATAACCTGTGCCGAGGCGCAAACCGCCAGCAAGGTAATAAGCTGCCCAAAAATCTACAGAATCGAATGAACTTGTTTTATTTATGGCTTCAATAGAAGTTCTAAAAGAAGTTCCAATCCATAAAGTTTGTTGGAAAAACAATGATAGGTCAATGTTTAATTCCTTCGGAGCACCAACGGTGTAACCGTTTGCATCAGGACGCAATTCGTTGTCAAGCGCAGACGCTTTGAGTAGCAAGGATGGTTTGAAAATCAAAGCATCGCCGCGAATCGGAATAGCAGCACCCATCGTGAAATAATAGTGGCGATATTCTTTGCCTTGCAACGGAAGCGTTGATTGACTGGCGGTGATGTACGTGTTTTC
>JAYVVO010000052.1:0-2198 GCA_043786955.1 Saprospiraceae bacterium | reverse complement strand
TGGAATAAATCCCTTCTGCAATTTCGTCTGAGATTTCTATGTTGAGCTGATTAGGTTCTTGATTCACTACTTTCGACATAAACTTAAATTCAATAGATGTATAATAAACTTTTATGCATCAAACGCAAAAAAGTGCTGTACTGTTACCAACTCATATCATCGTCGGTTTCTTCAAAAATATTTTTTTTCTTTGCGGGTTGAACGGGTTCGCGAATTTCTTTTTCTTGTGCTTCACCTCCCGTATTTATTTCTGGGGCAGCATCAGGGTTTTCCAATTTTTCGAGACGTTCGGCTTCGAGTTTAGCCTCGTATTCCTCTTGTCGGCGCGAGAACTCTTCGTAATCGTATTCGGGTAAAATATCTTTTTTGAAAAAGTCTATCGTTTCTTGAAGCGATCCGATAAAGCGGTTAAAATCTTCTTTGTACAGAAAAATTTTGTGCCTGTCGTAACCACCATTCATGCGTTTCGTACTTTCGGTAATCGTAACGTAATGGTCATCGCTTTTTGAACGCTTAATATCAAAGAAATACGTGCGTCTTCGACCTGCACGCACTTTAGTTGAATAGACACTTTCCGAATTTCTTGAAACTTGCTCGTTATCCACTTTAAAAAATTAGAATTTTTATATTCAGAACACTCAACAAAGTTAATAAATTCTTTGAATTGTTGAAGCCAAAAATCACATTTGATGCGATTCTTCTATAAATTTAATGCGTTCGTCGAAACTTTTAGGCAGTTTGATACCATTTAGACTAATATTGTTCTATCAATTAAATAAAAAATTATGAATACAGATAGAATTATAGCATCCGTCTTATCGTTGGTGTCAGCACCGTTGGGCGTTCCGTTTTTTTATACGGGTCGCGTTGGATTAGGAATCTTTTGCTTAATCTGCACTTTTGGTTTTCACGATCCTAAATTGCCGATTTTATTTGGCGTTATATTTTTCATTAAATTGGTTTTAATGACGGATGAACGTTTTCAAAGAAAATACAGAATGTCATTTGCAGGAAAGCAAAATTGTAAAAAAACTAAAGTTGAAATTTTTAGACAATTTACACCGCCTGTTTACGTGCAGCCTAAAGAAAAATTCTCGCGTTCTGGTTTTGAAGCGCGTAGCCGTATGCAACCGAATGAAGTTGACACGGCGACAGCACAAACAAACGCTGCGTATAAATCGGATGAAAAGACGTCTGCTTTGGCGGCTTTCAAAAAATTTGATATTGATAAAGCGATTTACTTATTCGAGAATCAAATTAAAACCTATCCGAAAGATGGTGAAGCGCATTGGTATTTAGCGCGCTGTTATTCACTGTCGGAGCAAAATTTTTTAGTAGATGAAGCACTCGAGAATATGAAATCGTGCGATTACACGCCACCGATTTCCGTTGAAACAGATGAATATTTAGCGTTTTACAGAGCTAATAAAATTACGAATCTTTAAGCCTGAAACCAACGCTGTGGATATTTTCGATTTTAATAATGGGGTCGTTGTTCAGATATTTGCGCAGGCGCGAAATAAAAACGTCTAAGCTTCTGCCTAAAAAATAATCGTCTTCACCCCAAAGTGTTTCGAGAATGTAGGAGCGTTTGATAACTTCATTTTTATTTTCGATCAAAAGTTTAAGTAAATCCGCTTCTTTTTGAGTAAGGTTGCGCGCATCTTCTTCGTATTTAAGTAGCAGGTTTTTATGATCTAATAAATAACGACCGATACTTAAAAACGAAGGCGATGTTGTTGTAACGATGCGCGAGCGACGCAGAAAAATATCTATTTTTAACAAAAGCTCTTCTATGCTGAAGGGTTTAGTGATATAGTCATCTGCACCAAGTCTCAGTCCTTTAATTCTATCTTCTTTAAGCGATTTTGCCGTTAAAAATAAAATAGGCACCTGTGTATTGTACTTTCGAATAAGTTCTGTGAGTGCAAAACCATCAATATCAGGCAACATAACATCCATGATAGCGAGATCAAAATCATTTAATTTTATTGCCTCCGCTGCTGTTTTCCCATTCTCACAATACGTCACCCGATAACCATTGAGTTCCAAGTTATCTCGGGTTACAAAACTTAGGCTTTCGTCGTCTTCAACGTAAAGTAAATGAGCTTTCATACAATAATTATGTTTGTTCTATGTGGTAACTTGTTTAATTAATCTGTTATTGTTTCAAATAATTTATCGAGGTAGCTAACCAT
>JAYVVO010000051.1:0-2199 GCA_043786955.1 Saprospiraceae bacterium | reverse complement strand
CCGCTTTGAAGAAAAAAATTCCGCTTTACATAAAAAATACGTTCAATCCAGATTTTGTTGGCACTTACATTTCAACGGAAAGAAACGAAACAGAACACGCTATTCAAGGTATTTCGTCTATCGGAAACATATCATTGCTCACGCTTTCAGGTTCGGGTTTATTTGGTGTGCCTGGTATTGCGGGCAGATTATTCAGTGCGCTCGCACACGATGCAGTCAATATCATTTTAATTACGCAAGGCAGTTCTGAATCGAGTATCAGTTTTGCAGTTCAACCCACCGATACAAAACGTGCAAAACACGCGGTCGAAAAAGCTTTCGCAAACGAAATGAAAAATAATGCTGTCAACGCTTTATTTATCGAAGAAAATTTAGCCACCATTGCCATCGTTGGAGAAGCAATGCGTTTCCGTCCAGGTATTGCAGGCACTTTATTTGACGCACTCGGCAAAAACGGTATCAACTGTGTGGCGATTGCACAAGGCAGTTCTGAATTAAATATTTCTGTCATTGTGCCACGAACTGACGAAACCAAAGCACTCAATGCTTTGCACGAAGCGTTTTTTCTTTCTGATACACTCACCCTAAATGTTTTTTTAGTTGGCGTTGGTTTAATTGGCTCTGAACTTTTAAAACAGATGGCTCAACAAGCACATTTTTTAAAAACGGAGCGCGCCATTGAATTAAAACTTGTAGGGGTTGCGAATAGTCGCCATTCAGTTTTCGATATTAACGGTATAGATTTTACGCAAAATATAAAAACGGTGCTTTCAGAAGGTGAAGCAACTTCGCCAGAGAAATTCATAAAAAAGATGATTGAAACAAACGCCTCGAACGCCGTCTTTATAGATTGCACAGCGAGTGCTGATGTCGCACAACATTATAATGAGGTTCTTGCACAAAGTATTTCAATCGTTACGCCTAATAAAATTGCCAACACCGGCAATCTGGCTCAGTATAAAATTTTGAGAAACACGGCGCGCAAAACAGGCGTGAAATTTTTGTACGAAACGAATGTAGGCGCAGGGTTACCAGTCATAAATACTTTAAAAGATTTACTCAACTCAGGGGATAGAATTATAAAAATTGAAGGTGTTTTAAGTGGTTCACTTTCTTTTATTTTTAATAATTTCGACAGCACAAAAAAATTCAGCGACGTTGTAAAAAAAGCAGGAGAACTTGGTTTCACGGAACCCGATCCACGCCTCGATTTAAACGGCTCCGATGTGCGACGCAAACTTTTAATTTTAGCACGCGAATGTGGTTTCGGTTTAGAGATGACTGATATTAGTGTCGAAAATTTTTTACCACAAGTTTGTCTCGATGCTCCTACCGTTCCAGAATTTTTTGCAGCATTAAAAAATAATGATTCTTTTTTCACAGCATTAATTCAAAAAGCCGATGCTGAGAATAAAAAACTGCGTTACGTTGCCACCATCGAAAACGGCAAATGCAACGTGGGTTTACAATCTTTTGATACTGCGCATCCTTTTTATTTACTCAGCGGTTCTGATAATATGATAGTGTTCAATACCGAGCGTTATTCTGCGCGACCACTCGTTGTTCGCGGACCTGGCGCAGGCGCTGCCGTAACTGCCGCAGGTGTTTTCGCTGAAGTTATTTCTATTGCTAATTATTTGATGTAAGTAGGCGTTAAAAATTAGATATTATTATTCATGAAATTTATCTCCAATTTATGGAAAGTCACACTTCACAAAAATCAAAGATTGATTTGAGAACTTTTAAATTTGCTGTGCGTAAAATTTAAAAATTGACATTAAACATGGCAGCAAAAAAACATTCCTCGAATCATAAAACTCAAACTGATAAAAATAATTCCAACCAAGGAGGGAAGAAAATTGAAAATCAAAAAGTCAAAACTATTCTTGAGAAAATAGTTTTGCCTTTTCCAAAAATGAATTGGCGAAATAATATAGTAGCTGCACTTTTTCTGGGTGCGGTTTCTCTTTTTATTCATGTGCGCGGTATTAGTTATGAATACGTTTTAGATGATAAATTGGTAATCACAAATAATACATTCGTACAACGTGGCGTGAGTGGCATTTCGGATATTTTTGGTTACGAAAGTTTTCGCGGATATTTCGGCGAAACAAAAACGCTACTCGAAGGTGGTAGATACAGACCACTCAGCATTGCGACTTTTGCCGTCGAGCAAAGTTTATTCGGCGTCACAACACC
>JAYVVO010000050.1:0-6396 GCA_043786955.1 Saprospiraceae bacterium | reverse complement strand
CTAATTTTTCATCTTTTCTGATATAAAAAATTGCTAAACCACTTAACGCCAAAGCGATTATTAAAAAAGCATAAGGTATAGGATTGGTTTGTATTTCTGGTGATGTGCCGTTTGGCTCACTCAATAAGTGCGTCGCAGCGTTTTTAGAAAAATAAGCTACTCCTACAATGAGAAACCCTATTAAAAGATTGCCTAAAATAATAATATTTGTTTGGCTTTTTCTATTTTTAAATAAAATGATGCCATTTATAAGTGCACCGATTATACAATTACTCAGTATAAACAAAGCTTTATTATCCGTCATTGAGTAAACACCATCGTTATATTCATTATAGTTGGGATCGCTAGGAGAGACGCCATGAATTAAAGAAGCGAATGGGAAAATTTTTGTATCCGCAAATACAATTAGAATAATTGCTCCTATTAAAAATAAAGTCTGAACGCGCTGAATCATAATTTTTTATTATTTTGTTCTTAATTGAGATATTCTGTTAAATTTGTACTCAAATGCGATGATTCGTTAAAATAATTTCGTTGCAAAGGAACAAAGATTGTGCAAAGATTGTGCAATTTCTTCAAAGTCACGCAAAAATTATTATTTAGAACTTTACGAAAAACGCAGCACAGTTTGAAATTTTATGGCTCAAACCATTTTGGATTTTAAAAACGAATTAGATCAATTCAGGCGCGCAGAAAAAAATAATTCTGTTGAACAAAACGTCGCTCGCATTTCGCAGCTATTGTTGAAATGCGCGCATTCTAAAATTGTTTCGGACGAAATTAAATTAGAAATTTTGCACGCTTTTATGCAAATTACGATTAAAAACCAAATGTATACGCGCGTTACAACGCACCATAAAGAATATTTAGAATTAGCGCGCAAAATCGGAAACGTTGAAATTGAATTAGATGCCCTGCTCGCTTCCGCCGTTATTTTAGGCATTCAATCCGACTATAAAGAGTCTATGCCACTTTTATTAGAGGCACTCGAAAAAAGTAAATTACAATCTACTAACGAATATACGGCGCGCATTCTGATAAATATTGGCAACGTTTACGCCAATTTATTTAACTATGCGGCTGCTTTAGATCGCTACAATTCGGTCGTACGCGACTATTCAAAAACTTTAGACGATTTTACGCTCGTTGTTTTACACATAAACATTGGTAATTTAAATACAGCTACCGAAAATTTTGAAGATGCGCTCGAACATTTATTAACAGCGCAACATCTAGCGACTTCGGCTAACGCGACAGAATATTTAACACTTTCAAATATTTTATTAGCCCGTACTGCCCTCCAAAAAAAGAATACTTTAGATGCGCAAAAATTTGCTGATGATGCTGCGCAATCGCCGTTGATTCATTTACCCAATACGCAAGGTCGTTCAATACATTTTTTAAACATGGCAGAATTGGCTTTTTTAAAAAATAATATTGCCGAATCTATAACACTTTCGAGGCAAGGCGTTGCCATTGCGCGCCGCGTAAGCGACGACTATTCCGAATTGCGCGGATTTTCTATTTTGGCGCGCGCGTATTCGGAACGCAAAGAATTTAAACAAGCATTCAAGGCGCAAACGCTCTATGCTGAGCGTCAAGAACTGTATCTGAAAAAACAACGCGAGATGCACGCACTCGATTTTGAAATTCGGTATGCACTCAACGATAAACAACGGAAGATTGAAGAACTCACGCGCGAAAATAATTATCAGAGTATTTTGTTGGAAAAAACCAGTCAGATAACGCAGCAAAATGAACAACTGCGCGAAGTCAACGCCGAGTTGCAGCAATTTGCCTACATCACTGCGCATGATTTAAAAGAACCACTGCGCATGATAGGTTCTTTTACGCAAATTTTATTCAAAGAGCAAAGCAAAATATTTAGCTCGGAAGCCTTCACACATTTTAAGTTTATCAACGAAGGCGTTACGCGCATGAGTGCGCTTCTCGACGCGCTTTTGCAATACGCTATCATTGGCAGAACGAATATTGAAACCGAATCTGTTTCTGTAGAAAGTATTGTCAATATGGCGATTAGTAATTTGCGGATTACTATTGACGAATCGCGATCAGAAATTACGATGTCGGATTTACCAACTGTTCATGTGAGCGCTTCACTCTATGTGCAATTGTTCCAAAACCTGCTAAGTAATGCCATAAAGTTTAAATCGCCTAAAGAAATTCCTAAAATTCACATCTCTTCAGAAACTTTTGAAAATGGATTTCTGTTTAAAATAAAAGATAATGGCGTCGGCATCAGCGTTGATCATCGCGAACGTATATTCGTTATTTTTCAACGATTACATTCGCGCGATAAATACGCTGGCACAGGCATCGGTCTTTCTATTTCACAAAAAATTGTCCGCCAATTCGGTGGTAAAATTTGGGTAGAAAGCGAAGAAGATAAAGGTGCTACGTTTTGTTTTACGCTACCGCAAAATTAGGAAACAAGTATTAGCGAATAAGGAATAGGAATAGTGTTTATAAAGTACTTATTTATTTTTTTATTCTTGCGGATTACTTGTTCCTTATTACTTATTCCCTGTTACCTATTCCCTGTTACCTATTCCCTATTATGACGCCTATTTTTCTCACTACGCGATTTTATGCATTATTTGTTACGGCAGCACTTCTGTATGTCGTCGCGTTTGGCGATGCTAATTTTTTTATTTGGGCGGATATGTTTTTGTTTTTGTGTTTCGGACTCATTTTATTCGACGTTTCGTATTTATTTCGTTTTAAACAACCGATTGAAGCTCAGAGAAAATTTTCACGTTTGCTCTCTCTAGGTGATGAAAATGTAGTAACGCTTCAAATTATAAATAAAAAATCCCAGCCAATGAAATTAGATATTATTGACGAACTTCCGACGCAGTTACAAGTGCGCGATTTTCTTTTAAAATTAAAACTCAACGCGAACGAAAGCAAAGAACTCACCTACAACATCCGACCAACGACGCGCGGCGAATATATTTTCGGCGCATTGAATGTATTTCTCGCCTCGCCATTGGGGTTTTTGCAACGCCGAATGATAATCGAATTAAAAAGCAAAGCGATGACGTTTCCATCCATCATACAGATGCAACAACATAGGCTGCGCGTTTTTAGGCGACAGAATCGCGATGCGGGTTCGCGCAAAATGTTTCGTCTGGGCAGTAGCTACGAGTTCGAGCAAATAAAACCTTACGTTGCTGGTGATAATTTTCGAGACATCAACTGGAAAGCATCGAGCCGCACGAACGAGTTGCAAGTTAATATGTTTGAAGACGAGCGCGCGCAATCGGTCTATTGTATAATTGATAAAAGCGGCACGATGCGCGCTACGTTTAACGGCATTTCTCTTTTCGATTACGCGCTCAATGCTACACTTGCTGTGAGTAATATTGTTTTACTGAAAGACGACAAGGCAGGTTTAATTACTTTTTCTGCGAATCTCGGCACAACACTTGCTGCGCGCGGACAGACTACTTACTTGCGCAATATCTTACTCGCGCTCTATAAAGAAAAGCCCGGCGAAGAAGCCTCAGATTACAATGTTTTATTTCGCGGATTGCAACGCATTATTCGTACGCGCAGTTTGCTTTTATTTTTCACCAATTTCCAAACTGAAAATATGTTGGAGCGCGCGCTGCCAGTTTTGCGCAACATAAATAAACACCACGTCCTTTTAGTAATTTGTTTTAAAGATACCGAAATTGAAGCTCTCTCGAAACAGCTGGTAACAGATACCAAAGGAATTTTTTTAAACACGATGGTTCAGAAACACCTGAACAAACAGCAGCGCATCGAAGAAAAATTGCGCCTTTCCGGCATCAAGTGTGCGTTTATTGCGCCTGAAGATTTATCAGCACAAACTATTAATGCTTATTTGAGTTTGAAAGCACGACAATTATAATGGACTAATTTTTTATTTTCTACAACTTATCCCTCGTTTTATTAATCTCACTTTTCAATTCTTCATACGGCGTGTAACCTTCCGCATCGGTCAAAGTATTCTGCGCTGCATTTTGGTTTTTTTCACCGTATTGACTATTGGCTTGATTTCTTAATTCCTCAACTTTTTTCGTGAATACGCCTTGAAGTATCAACCAGATAAATACAAAGGGATAAAAAATAAGGAGGTAAATGATTTTCATTATTCCGCCTAAGATGCTTGTTTTAAAAACATCAACAAGATTTGTGAGATACGCGAGAACAACTTTATAATTTACAACCAAAGCGATAATGAGAAATATAAAACCAAATTTATACAGCAACGTAACTACTTGAAACGAAATAAAAACAAATCCCACCAAAATAACAACGCCAAAAACAAAAGCTAAGAGTGAATTCAATGGACTTGGATTCGGATTTGAACCGCCACTTCTAAAATTAAAAGTTTGAATTGCCATAGCAGGTAATTATTTTTTATGAAATCTTTTGTACCATTCCTTTTCCAAGATGGCACGGTTTTAGGTTTATATCAACAGCAAAACAAAGATACTAAAAGAATTTTAAGATTAGAGCATTACGTTGCTCTTCAGGCGAGCGGGTGCAATTTATCGGGGGGTAGAATTGCACCTTAGCTCGCTATTTTTTATTATCTTTGCGCGTTTTTAATTTTCACCTTACTATTATGTCCTCAACATCCCCTACACCCCAAGTTCGCATCAATACTAAACTTTCGCATGGAATAAAAGCGTTTGCTCCAGCTTCGGTGGCGAATGTCGCTTGTGGTTTCGATATACTCGGTTTTGCTTTAGAAAAGCCTGGCGATGAAGTCATCGCGCGATTTACCGATGCACATAAAGGTTTAAAGATAACGCGCATAACGGGTGGTACATTGCCTTTTGCACCCGAAAAAAATACGGCAGGCTACGCCATTTTAAAATATTTAGAACACATCGGCGAATCCGGTCGCGGCATTGAAATTGAGATTCATAAAAAAATGCCCTTCGGTTCAGGTTTAGGTTCAAGTGCAGCAAGTGCTGTTTGTGGTGTAATGGCTGTGAATGAATTATTGAAACGACCTCTCACTAAACGCGAATTACTTCCGTTTGCAACACTCGGCGAAAGTATTGCGAGTGGTGCTATTCATGCAGACAATGTTGCACCATCACTTCTCGGCGGTTTTACATTAGTCCGAGACTCAAAAACGAGCGACGTGCACCGCATTCATGCGCCGCGAGGAATGTATGCAACTGTCGTATATCCACACGTAGAAATTTTGACACGCGAATCGCGCGCTGCATTGAGCAAAGAAGTGTCTTTAAAAAACGCTATACAGCAAAGCGCTAATCTCGGTGCGTTCATCATTGGTATGTTTAATTCCGATTTCGATCTCATCCGTCGCTCGCTCGTTGATATTATTATTGAGCCGCAACGCGCACCCGCGATTCCAAGTTTTTATGCACTGAAAGAAGCAGCAGAATCTTTAAACGTTTTGGGTTGTAGTATTTCGGGTTCAGGTCCATCTGTCTTTGCACTCAGTCAGAATAGTTTTATTGCTGAAAACGTTGCTGAGGCATTTCGTAAAATATATTCTGATACCCACATCAAACACGATGTGTATATTTCTCCGATAAATAACGAAGGCGCAATTGTTTTTTAAAGAATTAGTTTTCAAAACTGTTCCACGTGGAACAGTTTAATTTTTAATTTTTAATTCTTCATTGAGATGTATTTCTACTCTACTAAAAACAAAACAGAAAAAGTAAATTTTCAAACTGCACTGTTCAAAGGATTACCCGATGACAATGGTTTGTATATGCCTTTGCGATTCAATAAACTTTCGCCATCTTTTATAGAAAATATAGAAAACTATTCGCTTCAAGAAATTGCTTATCAAGTTTCAAAAACCATTTTAACAGATTCTATTAGTAATTCTACTTTGAGAAATATAGTTGATACATCTATAAATTTCCCTGCGCCGATTCACACACTGAATGAAAATACGCACGTTCTCGAACTTTTTCACGGACCGAGTTTAGCTTTTAAAGATTTTGGCGCACGATTCATGGCGCAGTGCATGAGTCATTATCTTTTAAAAGAAAAAAAAGAAATTACTATTTTAGTTGCAACATCGGGTGATACAGGCGGCGCAGTGGCTGCAGGTTTTTACAAAACACTGTGCGTTAAAGTTGTTATTTTATATCCGAAAGGAAAAGTGAGCGATATCCAAGAAAAACAACTCACTACTCTCGGTGAAAATATTACAGCTTTAGAGATTGATGGTACGTTCGACGATTGCCAAGCGTTGGTTAAGCAAGCATTTTTAGATTCAGAGTTGCGCACACGAATTAATTTAAGTTCGGCGAACTCTATTAATATTGCGCGATTGATTCCACAGAGTTTTTATTATTTCGAGGCGTACAAACAACTGAAATTAAAAGGCAAAACAGATATTGTATTCGT
>JAYVVO010000049.1:0-2203 GCA_043786955.1 Saprospiraceae bacterium | reverse complement strand
ATGCCATGCAGCAGCGTGTGTTAAAACGCGTGGTTTTAGCAGGAGACACAACACGCACGTACTACATACGCGATGCGCAAGGAAATACAATGGGTGTTTATACGCGGCATAATGACAGCGTCACTTGGCGTGAGCAGTCTATTTTTGGAAGTAGCCGTTTAGGTTTGTATAAAGCGGATACACTTGTGAATAAGGGTTTGACGGTAATAAGTAAGTTGTATGAAGGCAAAAGAAATTATGAGTTAACGAACCATCTCGGAAACGTCATGGTAGTTATTAATGATAGAAAAGCCGATACGACGATTGGTGTTAACAAAGGTTATAATGCGGTTGTTATTTCGGCGGTGGACTACTATCCTTTCGGAATGGCAATAGATTCAAGAACGTATACCTCGGCGCTTTATCGTTATGGTTTTAACGGTAAAGAGACCGATAAAGAAACGGGTGAACAGGATTATGGAATGCGGATTTATGACCCACGAATAGCGAAGTTTTTGAGTATTGATCCAATAAATGGAAAATATCCAGAGTTAACACCTTACCAGTTTGCAAGTAATTCTCCAATTTTAGGTGTTGATTTAGATGGATTGGAATTTGCAACTCCAGCTAAATACGACTCCCGAGGGTTTCTCACTACTCCCGCTATTGATAATTTGATAAGCCCTTTAGAGCACCCTTTATTCATTCCTACACCTCAATATCAATCTTCACAAGCTTTTTTTGATGTGCCATATGAAGAAAAAATGCGTAATATTCGCGCAAAACAAGCTGCAGAAACATTTAAGGTTATAGTTGCTGATCCACAAAAACTTAGTGAAGGTGATTTGTTGGAATGGGCTTCAATTCTCCCTGTTGGAAAATTAGCAAGGTGGGTGAAAGTAGGAGAAAGAGTCTTTCATTCAGCTCAGGCTGCTAAAAAATTTGCATCTATTGAAGCAAAAATTATCGACCAAACTGTTATTAAAGCAATCTATGAAAGTGGGAAATTTAACTTGGGTGTTAATAAATTGAGAACTGCTTTAAAAGAATCAGGAAATTTATTAAAAGGGAAATGGCAAGCTCACCATCTAATTCCCGGAGAATTGTTAGAGAAAAATGAGTTTATTCAACAAGGCGTAAAAGAGGGGTTTGATTTTAACGGTTTAAGTAATGGATTAGCCTTAGATGTTACTCGACATTCTGGGTCTCACTCAAAATACACAGCAGCGGTAGAAAATTTGATTTCTGGATTGAAAAAGAATTTTCCAAATTCAAGCGCCAAAGAAATACTTGAAAGAGCTTCTGGTGTAATTAAAGAAACAATACAAAAAACTAATGGTAAAATTAATGAAATTACTAAATTTTAGAGCAATGATATATTATGAAGCCGGATTGACGGTAGACAAGAAAATAATTGGTAAATATCCTCAGATTCCTGGTTTAATTGATGGGTACAATAAAACTATGCCTAACTCAATGACAAAAATAAAATGGAATGAATTCCCTGATTTTATTCCTGATTTGCGATATGAAGTGCAAAGAGGGTCAAAAGTTACAGATGTAATAGATTTGGCAAATACAGATTCCTCTGGTTTTTTAATAAATGAAAAATTGTTAGATATTTTTTTAAAATTCAATCTCGTAAGATTTCATTATTATCCAGCTCAAGTATTTCATCTACAAAAATGTTACAAATATTTTTTGTTGCATCTTTTACCCTTAGAAGATTTTTTAGGTATTGATTTTGACAAATCAATTTTCTTTGAACAAAATGTTATCTATCGCTCAAAAATTAATGAAGTTAAGTTTCATGATGAAGTTTCATTTTTGGAGGTTTTTTCAAATTTTAAAAATAAAGATCATTGCATACAAGCTGAAAAAATTATATTGACTAATGATTTTAGAAATAAAAATATCGATATTTTCTATTTTAAATTTGGACTCACGCGCGTGTTGTTTTCTGAAAGGCTTGTTGATGAAATAAAAAAGAACAAAATTACTGGTTTTGAATTCCAGAGAGACGAACGAGTGAAGTAATTTTATGAGTTGCTCCCCAATTTTTGGACGAAAAGTAGCAAAAAGATAAGTCTTAATACGGTATTTAAAACGCCAAACAATGAAGAAATTGTTTTTATGGGTTTTAATGGCGGGAAGTAATTTTTGGGCAAATGCGCAGGTGCAAGTTGTGATGGTTAGGTATTTCGAAGAAATAACTGTAAATTAC
>JAYVVO010000048.1:0-2208 GCA_043786955.1 Saprospiraceae bacterium | reverse complement strand
CTGTGGTGTTAAATTCGATAATAACTGTTGAAAAATTCTCAACTGAACTACTCGTAATCTTTTTCACACCCGAAATACCTTTGCAATCTTTTTCAATTTGTTTTGAAATAAGCGTTTCCATATTTTCAGGTGATGTACCAGGGTAAATCGTTGTCACCAAAATTTGTGGAAAAATAACTTGTGGAAAAGCTTCTTTAGCGACATTGTTAAATGCCAATCCACCGCCCACCAAAATAAACAGCGTTAAAATGTAAACGGCTGTTCGATTATTAATTGCCCAACTGGAGGGCTTAAATTCTTTGATAGTATTAAGCATATTAGTTGATAGTTGATAGTTGATAGTTGCTCGTTGTTAGTTTGAGAGCGTTCGTAAACGAACAACTATCAAGGAACGATGAACAACGAAATTGAATTAATTTATTTGTAAAACATCACCATCGTTCAAATCTTGAAAACCGACAGTTACTAAACTATCGCCAGATTTCAAACCCGATAGTACTTCGATACCATCGCTATAGCTCTGTCCCGTTTTTACATACATTTTCTTGGCGCGACCATTATCGGCAACAATCACGAAATCGGCGTTTTTATCGTCGCGTTGAATAACATTAATTGGAATAATAATCGCATTAGCGTTGGAATAGTCAATAACGTGTACCGTTGTTGCCATATTTGGAATTAAACCAGCTTCCCCTGCTTTGATGGGTATTTCAATTTTAAATGTGCGGTTTAACGGATTAATCGACGCGCCGACGTATGTTATACGGCTGCTCACGTCTTTTTTCAAATCGGGAAAATTCGCTACAACGCTGTTGCCCACTCGCACTTTGCCAGCGTAACTTTCGGGCGCATCAACTTTTACTTTAAGTTTCGAGAAATTTACAATTTTAGCGAGCGGCGCACCAGGCGATACTGTCATTCCTATTTTCATAGGCACTTCATCTACTACGCCAGTTATAGGTGCTTTAATCTGGAAATTTTCGCGCGTTTTATTCAACGTGGCAATGGATTTTTCAAGCGACTCTTTCTGGTTTTTTGCCGAAAGATACGCCACCTCTGAACCAATATTTTGTTTCCAAAGTGATTCTTGTTTAGTAAATAAATCATTCGCAAGCTCTAATCGTTTGCGCACTTCATCCGTTGATGTTACAAATACGTCATCGTCAATAGTAGCAACTATTTGACCTGCGTTAACATGGTCACCCACTTTAATCATCACGTTGGTAATTGCACCCGCAATTTTAGCATTCACATACACTTCATCGTCAGCAACAACGCTACCTTGCAAATCAATAGAGTGTGTAAAGTTTGAAGTTTTTACGGGTGTGACTGAAACGTAATTAACTTTTTCTTTTTTAACACCACCATTAAGTTTAAGTTCTAAAGTAGAAATTTGTGTGTTGAGTTTATCGCGCTCTGCTTTGAGCGTTGTCAGTTGTACTTTCGGATCTGTTGGTGATTGTTTTGATCCACAACTTGAAAGTAAAACCAATGATATTATTCCTGCGAGATTCTTATTATTCATAAAATGATTTTTTTAATGATTAAAGTTTGACTAATTTGTTCCTAAAGCTTTTTGAATAGATTTATAAGCCGTAATAATATCAGATTGCGCTTGCCGAACATTTTGTTGTGCTGCGTATAAATCGCGCTCGGCTGTAGCCACTTCTAAGCTCGAACCGATACCATTTTTATATTTTTTTTGTGTTGTGTCGTAAATGCGCTCAGCCAAAGTCAAACTTTTTTGTTGATTATCGAGTCTGCGTTGCGCATTAGTATATCCTACACGTGCATTGATGACTTGTAAAGTTATGGCGCGTTCTAAATCAGATTTACCGTATTGTAATTGCTTCAGTGCTAAACTTGCGCGCTCAATTTTAGATCTCGTGGCGTATCCATCCCAAAGTGTTACGTTAGCCGTTAAACCCAAAACAGATTGCGGCTGATTATACACCGTTTGCGTGAAATAATTATTAGAGTTAAGGTTTTCAGTGAAACTCACATAACCTGCAACGGTTGGTTTATATGCTGAGCGGTTTAAATCAATTTGAAGCATTGCCAATTTTTCTTGGGTTGAGAATACGTTATATTCGGCTCGATTTTTAAAATCTATAGCGCCATTTAATTCTGAATCCGTTGCGTGTGGCATCAGTGAATTTATATCATCGGTGGGTTCTAAATTCTTTTCAATTGGATAACCAATTGTTA
>JAYVVO010000047.1:0-2209 GCA_043786955.1 Saprospiraceae bacterium | reverse complement strand
TTTTTTCTTTACCATTATCAATCACAATCGTTGCACGTTCGTTTTCCGTTGAGGATTTAGGTTGCCAAGCGGTTAAAAATTTTCCTGCGTGATATTTCACATAAGCCACTGTTCCTCCAATTGCATACCGATTAACGTGAACATTTAACGGCGACATAAAAATTGAAATTTGTATACGTTTATCGTTAAAATATTCTGATTCTAAAGTTTTTTCAATGACAACTATTTTACCATCAGCAGGTGCATACACTAAATTATTGTCAAACTTTGCAATGGTTCTAATCGGATTTCGGAAAAACTGAATGACCAAATAATTAAAAACCAATAAGCCTACTAAACAAAAATAAAAGAGCGCACAGCTTATCGCGCAAGCTGCAAAAAGCAATAATGCAGAGACAGCCAAAACCAACAAAATAATTTTTACACCTTCTTTATGGATTCTTAAAAGCATAGTTTAATTGAGTTTATTTGCCAGTTAATAATTGGCTATTGATAGTTTGAGAGTAATTAATTTCTATCCACAATCAATCATCAACTAAATTTCTAATTGAGATGAAAAATGACTAAATATAAATACGAAAATGGAACTTGCATAATAAATGCGTCGTAGCGATCGAAAAAACCACCATGCCCAGGGAATAACGTGCTCGAATCTTTAGCACCCATCGAGCGTTTTAATAAACTTTCTACTAAATCACCGAGCGAACCGAAAATAGGAACAACTATACTTAATCCGAGCCAATGATACCATGGCAAAACGCCCATCACGTAAGTTATTAAAAACGAAAGCAAAATACACATTCCGAATCCGCCGGCAAAACCTTCCCACGTTTTTTTGGGCGATATGAGCGGCAAAATTAAATTTTTTCCCAATTTTGAACCAACCATATATGCAGCCGTATCATTCATCCAAACCAAATAAACCAAACCTGCTACTAAGTTGGGCGTAAACGTGTGCGCAGGATTCATGAAACTTATGTCTTGAACCAAAGTTATTGGAAAACTGATATAAAAAATGCCGAGCGTTAAATAGGCAACGTTTCTAAAAGTTTTTTCAGAAGCAAAAAACATTTCTACAATTAAAAAAACAGAAACCGTTAAAGTCACCGCTAAAATAGACATTCTCGGATTATACACTGCAATGTGTCGCCAAGTCCAATAAATGGTAGTGAAAAGAATGATGCCGACAATATGTCGCCATTTTGCATTTTTTAGTGTTAAAGTTAAATATTCCCACCAACAACCCAATCCAATCAGAAAGAAAAGTATTTGAAAACTTAATTCTGAAAAAAACATACCGAAAAGCATAGTGCCAATAAAGAACCAAGCCGTTATACTACGTCTAACTAAATCAGTCATTATTATCAAGTTTAAAAAACCGCACGCCATTCGATAAATCGCGAATCAATCGCCCTAAGAATAAAACGGACATCAAAGATAATCCCGCTATCGTCCAATGAACACTGTCCTCCGGATTTAATTTATTCATCTCCTCAAGTTTTACCTCTGAAGCATAAACGGCTAAAAGCTGCGCACCGTTATTGAAAAAATGTACGAATATAGAATACCAAAGCGATTTTGTCCAGACAAATAAATAACCGAGAATCGCACCCAAAGCAGCACGCGCTGCAAAACCTTCAAATTGAAAATGTATGGCACTAAATATTATCGCCGTTAACCAAACTGCGACGTGATCGCTCTTGAATATTTTTTTTATGAGTGGTTGCAACCAACCGCGAAAGAGGAGTTCTTCACAAAAAGCGGGAATCGCAGCTATGAGAATAAAAGTGAGCACCATCTCGTATTTATATTCTTTGCTGAACATGGCACTGAGCAACCCATCTTGAGAATCCTCCATAGATTTCATCCAAGTCGGTAATGGTAGCGATTTATTAATTTCTTCTATGAAATAAATAAAAGGCGCACTCGCCAGCAACATTGCAACGGCTAAAAATAACCAAAATTGATTTGTACGTTTATCGAGACCAAGCGATTTAAACCATCCTAATTTATTTGCCCAGTGAAGCGTTAAATAAGCGGGTAAACCAATTAGAAATACTTGGTTCATAAAAATCAATACGCGCAAAGTATTCCGCTGTGCAATATTCATTTCCACACCTTTATTTCCAGAAGCTAAACTCACAATATCTATACCTGAAACTTTTTGAAGTAACAGCGTAAGCAATTGCGACAAAAGTAATCCCCCTAA
>JAYVVO010000046.1:0-2218 GCA_043786955.1 Saprospiraceae bacterium | reverse complement strand
CTGCGGTTATGGAAACGTGTTGGACGTATTGTTTAAAGTATTTGCATTTCAAAAAATTTGCATTACTCACGTGGGCTAACTTTTTTTTACCCGAAGGCTTAGGTATTTGGTTGCCACTACTTGGTTATGTGGCGTTTGGCATAGGCAATGTTTATTTTTTTTCTTTGGCACTCAAAACTATTCCAACAGCTACAGCATTCGCTATCTGGACTACAGTATCCATAATTTTTATTAAAATTGCGGAATTAGTCGTTACCAAAACGCGTATTAGCTTACCAGAATTATTTTTTTTGGCAGTAACGATTATCGGGATTGCTGGATTAAAAGCCTATTCGCAAGAAGTTGTAACGGAATAAAATCAATGAATTTCACCCGCAGCAATATAGACATCTCCAAAGTTACGACCGAGTTTATTATAGTCTAAACCATAACCAATGATAAATAAATTTGGGATTTCAAAACCAGTGTAAGCAATATCGAGCGGATGTAGAAGTGCAGAAGGTTTAACAAAACACGAAGCAACAGCCGTTGAGAGTGGTTCTTCAATCCATAAATTGCGCAACAAACGTTGCATAGTCAAACCCGTATCAACAATGTCTTCGACAACTATTACGTGTCTACCCTTTATAGAAACATCTAAACCAACTATCGTTCTCACCTTACCTGTACTTTGCGCACCGAGATAAGAAGAAAGTTTAACGAAATGGACTTCACAATTAATGCTAATGGCACGCGCTAAATCGGCAGCAAAAATAAAAGCACCGTTTAAAATACAGAGCAAGATGGGATTTTTATCTTCGTAATCGCGCGAAATTTGTTCTCCTAAAACTGAAATACGGTTTTGAATATCTTGTGCACTCAAATAAATTTCAAATGTTTTATCGTGTATGCGTTTAATATGGGTCGGCGGCGCTGGCATGAGTATTTATTTAGAGCTAAAGTTTTGCAAAATTAATCGTTTTTAATGAAATAGTTTAACGGATGTTTGAGAGATACAAAAAAATAGAGAACTCAGAAAAGTCCTCTATTAATTTTAGAGCTGATAATTTATTCTTAAAATCAGTAAATGCTATTTAGTTTTAACCATTAACCATTAATCATTATTAAACCGCTTCTTGCAATCTGTAATAATGTTTTACATCCACAATCAACTCCGGCTTTTGAATATAGTTTTCAAATTCTGAACGGAAGTGGCGAATAGCACTCGCAACAGGCCAAGCCGCAGCATCGCCGAGCGGACAAATTGTTTTACCTTCTATTTTCGATTGAATATCCCAGAGTAAATCAATATCGCTCATTGAGCCTTTGCCTGATAAAATTTTGCGCATAATTTTTTCCATCCATCCCGTTCCTTCACGGCATGGCGAACATTGTCCGCAACTTTCGTGATGATAGAAACGCGCGAACGTGAATAAATTTTTAACAATACTCGTCGTTTCATCCATCACAATAAATCCGCCTGAACCGAGCATAGTGCCTGTTGCGAAGCCCCCATCTGCTAAACTTTCATAGCTCATTAAGCGCGCTTCGCCTTTGGCTGTTTTTAAAATTAAATCTGCTGGAAGCACAGGCACCGAAGATCCACCTGCAACAACCGCTTTTAATTTACGTCCGCCTTTTATGCCACCGCAATACTCATCGGAATAAATAAATTCTTCGACAGGTAAACCTAAATCAATTTCATAGACACCGGGTTTTTTAATATGCCCAGATGCTGAAATTAATTTTGTTCCCGTCGAGCGACCGATTCCAATTTTCGCATATTCCGCACCACCCATATTGATGATTGGCACAACAGCCGCAATAGTTTCTACATTATTCACAACTGTCGGACGACCCCATAAACCTGCAACGGCTGGAAACGGTGGTTTAATACGAGGATTGCCGCGTTTACCTTCGAGACTTTCGAGCAATGCCGTTTCTTCTCCACAGATATAAGCACCCGCGCCGAGCTGCATATATAAATCTAAATCATAGCCCGAGCCCAAAATATTTTTTCCCAAAAAACCTGCAGCGTAGGCTTCAGCAATTGCTTTTTCTAATATTTTATAGGCGTGTGAGTATTCGCCGCGAATATAAATATACGATGTGTTAGCACCGAGCGCAAAAGAAGACGTAATCATACCTTCAATGAGCAGATGCGGAATTTTTTCCATCAGGTATCTATCCTTGAAAGTACCGGGTTCTGATTCGTCGGCATTGCACACCAAATAACGCG
>JAYVVO010000045.1:0-2232 GCA_043786955.1 Saprospiraceae bacterium | reverse complement strand
AGTATTGTTTATCGCGCACAAATTTCTGAACAGCTGGCGTAAATTTTTCTAAATGACCATAAACTGTTGTGTATCCGTTCGGATGTTTAATATAAATCGCTTGACCATAACCACCACCTTGAATTTTAATTCTTCCGATATAACCATCAGCAGAAGCAAAAACAGGTTCGTTCGTTCCACCTTCTTTGCGCCGAATATCAATACCTGCATGAAAATGATTAGGTCGCAATTCACCAAAAGATCCACTTAATCGAATATCATCCGCAACAGGCGATTGAAAATAATTTTTTGGGTATATCTTCGGTATTGACGTTGCATGCAACGTCAATACATGTACAGGCGTTTGAAACGATACAAAAATCGCCATCACTCCGAGTAAATAATTCATTGTGTTTCTTAAAAAATAGTGCTTCATATTCTACGAATGAAAATCGTTTTGACAAAGGTAAAAATTTATGCTTTTACTCGTTTTCTTTTAGAGCTAAATTTTTGACTTAGAGTTAAATTGAAACCATAATCAAAAAGAAATTTGCTACTTCGTTTTTATTGTCGCTCTTTTGTATTAATGCAAAAAACAAATAAAGTCTTTAATTTATTAGCGCATTTAACTCAAAATATAATACCATGAAATTCAAAATCATTTTTTTATTCTTTTCTTCAATTTATTTAATCAAAGGTTGCGATAAAAGTAGTGTAATTGATCCCAATTTAAAGCCAACTACGTATAATAGTGCTCATTTAGTTCTGTACACTGGGGAAATAAACGGGCTTTTATTTAATGGGCAACCATGGACTCATCCACAGAAGTGGAAAACTGAATTAGTTGGATATGTTGCAAAACCAGTAACTGGTTGCAAGTGATAAGCAGTTGAATGTAACCCCAAAACTTTTTATGAGCTTAATACTTTTTCCGTTATTTGCAACAACTCCGCTTCGCACCATTTTTTTGCCAAAATTTGTATACCAATGGGTAAATTAGTTTCTTCACCAAAACCCATCGGCACAGAAATACCTGGCACGCCTGCCATGTTTGCTAATACGGTAAAAATATCAGCCATGTACATTTTAACGGTGTCATCCGATTTTTCGCCAATCTTCCAAGGCACAACGGGCGAAATTGGTAAAATAATCAAATCGAAATCGTTAAAGATGCGATCAATATTTTCAGAAATTAATCTGCGTACGCGTTGCGCTTTGCTAAAATACGCATCGTAATAACCTGCCGAAAGTACAAACGCACCCGTTAAAATGCGGCGCTTCACTTCTTCGCTGAATCCTTCGGTACGCGTTTTTTTAAGCATCGTTTCTAAATTCGTTGACTCAGGCGAACGATAACCATATCGCACACCATCGTAACGACTTAAATTACTCGAGGCTTCGGCAGTTGTTAAAACGTAATAGGCAGGAACAATATAATCGAGTAAATTAAATTCTACGACTTCTACGGTGTGTCCTAATTTTTCAAAAGTTGTGCGCGCCGTTTGCATAGATTTTAAAACGTCGGCATCGAGTAGCGCAGCATCAAAACTTTGTTTTAAAAAAGCTATTTTTTTAGTTTTAGAATGTTCGGGGAATTTTTGAAGTTCTCCGAATGTAGTGAAAATATTATCCGTTCTTTCCACACACGTTGCATCAAATTCATCCGCACCTGAAGCAATAGCTGTTACAATTGCAATATCTTCAGCAGCGTGCGCAAAAAAACCAATCTGATCAAAACTCGAACCATACGCCAATAAACCATGCCGCGATACGCGACCATACGTTGGTTTTAATCCTATAACATTTGTAAAAGATGCGGGTTGACGCACAGAACCACCCGTATCTGTGCCAAGCGCAACCAAACATGTATTCGCAGCCACAGAAACAGCAGAACCACCTGATGAACCACCAGCAACGCGCGATGTATCGAACGGATTTTTAACAACACCATAAACCGAATTTGAATTATCGGAACCCATCCCAAATTGATCGCAATTAGTTCTGCCAATTATTATGGCGTCGGCGTTTAAAATTCGCTCTACGGCTGTTGAAGAATAAATGCTTTTAAAATTTTCTAAAATTTTTGATGCCGCCGTCACGCCGTGACCTTCATAGCAAATTAAATCTTTGATACTCACCACGCACCCAAATAACGCACCACACGTTTCTGGGTCAAGTTGATATTTTTTATCGAGTTGATTAGCACGCAATAAAGCTTCTTCTTCAAAAACTTCTATGTAAGCATTCAAATTT
>JAYVVO010000044.1:0-2232 GCA_043786955.1 Saprospiraceae bacterium | reverse complement strand
CGCATGATGCCAAACTCAACGCCGATAAATTTTTTACGCCGGATGAAATGAAAACTATTGCTATTCTCAGTGATATAATTATTCCAGCCGATAAAGTTTCGGGCAGTGCCACGCAATCGGGTGTGCCAGATTTTATTGAATTTATGGCGAAAGATACGCCAAGCAGTCAAACGCCTTTGCGCGGTGGCATTCGGTGGTTAAACAATCAATGCGAAAAACGTTTTGATAAAATTTTTAACGATTGTTCGCAACAACAACGCCTCGAAGTAATTGATGATATTGCTTATCCAGAAAAAAAGAATCCTGAATTTACGCAAGGCATTTCTTTTTTTAACAGAATGCGGAATTTAGTCGTCACAGGTTTTTATACATCCAAAATAGGTATTGCCGATGTCGGTTATGTGGGTAATACACCCAATACTTGGGCAGGCGTGCCGAAAGAAGTTTTAACAAAACATGGATTCTGATTTGGGAACAAGTAATAGGGAATAAGGAATAAATAATAGGGGACAAAGAATATTCGAGAAAAATTATTAAAAGTTCTCTAAATTATAAATTATCGTCCAACTTTTCACCAAAAATATTTTCTTGCTCACCATAAATAGGATTAGGTCCATATTGATTATCACCAAAATCGCTCGGTTGGCAAGCTATAAATAAACTGTAGAATGGAATAATATAATACCATCCACTAAGTCCTACATCATGCATTCTTCTAACACCCACTGCTATGGAAGGTAAGATAATTAATAAAGTGTAGATATCATCCAAATCTGTGGCAGGGGAAAATTGTAAGGTTATTCCATTTAGGACTAAACTAATAATTGTACTAAAAAGTGTAAAATACCAAAACTCGCTACGACGCGCTCTGCCTGAAAAGACTGCGTATTTTTTAATAACTTCGAAATAATATTTCATAAAGCGGTTTTCGAAATGAAAAATACCTAAACAAAACTATGATCTTGAAAGCAATAATTTAACCAATACAACTGAGAGATGAAAAATAATTAAAATTAATTTTCTTAGAGACTTTATAAACTGTGCTTGCCTTCAAAAAAATTTGTGTTAGTTTAACATACAAATTAAAAAGAAAACTTACTTTTGTTGAAATACACTAAACAACGAGTAATGCTTTCCGAAAAAGTAATTATTTCTGTGCTCATGGCGACATACAACACAGATTTTAACTTAATAAAACGCGCAATAAATTCGGTTTTAAATCAAGATTTCCCAAATTTTGAACTTATTGTTATTGACGATGGCAGCACTAACGATACATACAATCTTTTGTATAATTTTATCAAAAAATTCGAGGATAAAATTATTTACGTACGGCATGCTAACATTGGGCAGTCGCACTCAATCAATCGCGGAATTTTAAATAGTATTGGCGAATACATCACAATTTTAGATGCAGACGATGAGTATAAACCCAACCATTTATCCAATTGTTTGCTCGCTATGCAATCCGCTGATTTAATAGCCTCGAACACAGAAACGATTGTCGAATCGGTTGACGATTATTATGTGCCTGACAAAGACGATCACAAAAAAAATATTCATGTTGATGATTGTATTTTGTTTGCAACACTTTTTGGCAAAAAAGAAGTTTTTATAAAACTCAAATTTAATAAAATTTACAGTGCCGATTCTGATTTTTACGAGCGCGCTGCGCGCCAATTTGTGGTTAATAAATTAGATTTACGGTCGTATATCTATTACCGCAACAACCCAAATAGTTTATGTGCCAATATGAAAAATGAAATCGCGATGGTTTCTGTTAATTGATTTTATGTTTCGCCAAAAATATGAAAATAATGTCGTCATGGCTTGCCACTTAACAGGCGTGTTCGATGTGAATCGCAAAAATACTTTGAAGCACGACGATTATTCGCTCGTGCAAGATTGGGTAAATTCTGTTTCCGATTTGAATTTGCAAGGTATTATTTTTCATAATAATTTTTCGGAGGCAACACTTGCGAAGCACCAAAACAAAAAAATAATTTTTATAAAAATTGATTACGAGTATCAATTTAATCCCAACGTTTTTCGCTATTTCGTGTATCGCGATTTTTTAGTTGAACATCCAGAAATTGAAAATATTTTTGTAACCGATGTGAGTGATGTTGTCGTTTTACAAAATCCGTTTGAACAAAAATTATTCATAGCGCATCCAGATAAATTATTTTGTGGTGATGAACCCAAACACCTCGACAACGAGTGGATGAACGA
>JAYVVO010000043.1:0-2233 GCA_043786955.1 Saprospiraceae bacterium | reverse complement strand
GATAACGGGACTCAATGAAAAAAAAATAAGGATAATTCACACAGTTTGGGATGAAAGTGTTCCGAATGGTGGTGTACTCGCCGTTGAAACCAATAAAGCTTTCGATGCAATTGGCAATGATGCCGATTGGTGTTTTTATATTCAAGGCGATGAAGTATTTAACTCGGAGCAAACCAATACTGTTCGCGCATCCATGCTGAAGTACAAAGACAACGCCCAAACACAAGGTCTATTATTTCATTACAGACATTTTTACGGATCGTATGATTACATCGGCACGGCGCGCGGTTGGTATCGTCACGAAATCCGAATTATAAAAAATGATAAGAAAATTCGCTCGTATCGTGACGCGCAAGGATTTAGAATCGAAGGAAAAAAACTTCGAGTCAGATTGATTGACGCGTACATTCACCATTATGGTTGGGTCAGAAATCCAGAAGCACAACAACGCAAGCAGCTCAACTTTAATAAATATTGGCGAACAAATGAATGGATTTCTGAAAACGTACCTGATGTTGAATCTTTTGATTACAGTCAAGTAGATGGACTTTCACGTTATATCGGTAATCACCCTGAAGTCATTCAGCCGCGCATACAAAAACTTAATTGGAAATTTACATTCGATCCGACACGCCAATCGCCTTTTTTGCGCAAGCGCATTTTAATGTGGATTGAACAAAAAACAGGTTGGCGCATCGGTGAATATCGAAATTTTAAAAAAATATAGAGGGGGACAATTATTTTATCCTAAATAAGCTCTCAACATCCAAGCCATTTTTTCATGGTGTTCTAAGATTCCAGTTAAAAAATCAGTCGTACTGATGTCCTTATTTTTCTCGTCAACGATGCCAATATCATTGCGTAAAGTACGGCAAAGCGTTTCATGGTCGTCTAACAGATTTTGAACTAACTCTAAACCTTTATTCAATGCACCTTGCGAATGCTCTAACAATCTTGTCATTTTAGAAAAGTCTGATAAAGTGCCGATTGTAAAATGTCCGAGACTGCGCGCTCTTTCTGCCACTTCATCTATAATATCCTCCAATTCTTCTGCTTGTGAATCGAAAAATAAATGAAAGTCATGAAAACCCGGTCCAGTAACGTTCCAATGATAGTATTTAGTTTTGGTGTATAAAACAACCTCATCGGCTAGAAGTGTGTTTAAAATAAGTGCGGTTGAAGCATTGTGCGCTTCGTTAATACCAATATTGGCTTTCATAAATAAAATATTAATAGTAATTTTTTTTTCGCAAAGCTTAAATGGTAAAATTTTCCATTAAAAACTATAAAAATGCTTTGCAAATTTACTTCGGTTCCAAAAATATATTATTGTATAATTACTCTTAATAATTACATGATTCACAGCTATTACACATCGCCCGACAGTCGTTTAGATAGTTATTTGTTCAATGCTCATAATATATCAATCATTTCATCCACCGCGATTTCCACCAAATCTGCGTCCGCCGCTTGGTTGATCACCGCCACTCGTTTTATTTTTAAGCAGTGCGGGATTAATATTATAAATGAACGACACTAACCCGTATCGTCCGAGTGATTTTGTTCTATCATCTTCGATGTAATTTGCGGCAGATGTGCGTGAAAAGCCGATGTTACGATTTAAAATATCGAACACAGAGAATTTAAGCTCTGCGCGTTTATCATTCCAAACATATTTACTGAATGACGCATTCCAAATCGGAATGGGTGCGATATTATTAAATTGACTACCGAGATAGAAAGAATAAGCCAAATCGGAGGAGATGCGCGTGTTCCATGGCAAGATGTAAGCAGCGTTGAGATCGTAATCGTGAAAACTATAATCTTTATTGAGCGACGTATTGAGCGAATATTTGGAAGAAGTATAAGTGATGCGCGTTTGAAAACCTAACTCAAATGTATCGCGAATCCGTAAATCCCAACGCATATTTCCGCCCAACGTTAATTTATCCGTTACGTTTAGCACATTGTTGACAGGATTAATACTTCGACCATAGCCTGAATTGAGTGAAAAATTAACGCGCAATTTCTGCTGACTGATCGGTAGACCGAGACCGACGTAATTATTAATTGCAAAATCGTTATCAACATTAATAGGTTTAAACGTGCTGATAAATTTGGGACTAATAAACTGTGCGTCCTGAATTTTATTAGCGGTGTAGGCGATATTTGTAAAAATAAAAAAACTTGTAAATGTTTTTCGATTAAATTTATTGTACCGTATTCGCGCGCG
>JAYVVO010000042.1:0-6481 GCA_043786955.1 Saprospiraceae bacterium | reverse complement strand
GATGAATTTATCCCATCAAATCAACTTCGAATCAACTTTCTATGAAAAATTTGTTTTTACTCCTATTTCTTCTTCTTGATTTTGTAATCACAAATGCTCAAGCTAATGCTGTAAAGACTTCTATGGATGCGAATAAAATCCCTTCGGTTTAATGTTACAAGAATACGATTTTGATTGTAAGCATATTCTAAAACTTCTTCATCAGGTTTCTTTGATTGTCATCTCTTGCTTATAGAGAAGTTAAAACATCATACCCAAACTCTCTAAGAAATTTGACAACAGGTAGCGGGAAGTTTTCGTTTACATAAAGTTTTTCCATCGTTTTAAGATTCGTGTTTTCTCTTATGCTTCCTCATTTTCCTTAATATCACGTTCAATTTCTTTTTTATTGGCTTTATAATAAGCCCAAGAGTTATTCAAATCTTGTTGGCGTAAAGTTGGGTAGGATTCTAACAACCTATCATAGGTTACCCCCATTTTTTTAAAAGAAATCAATGTCCAAATAGGTATTCGAGTACGGATGACGCAAGCACTTCCGCCACACACATTGGCTGTTTTTTCAATTCCAGGAAATGAGCCACCCAATTCTTTGGAGATAAAATCAAGTATCAACGCTTTTTTAGTAGAAGATAATTTTGAAATTAAAGCTTCAACTTTGTTCAATGATAAAATCATGATGAAAAACTTTGCAAAATAGAAATTCCAAATTATTATACAGATATACTACACTTAGGTGCGTTTCAAATTAAATATTCCTTTTGAAATACTTCATAGATTAATTCGGAGATCGTTTCAAGAAAACGATTAAAAATACGTTCTAACTTTCTACTACTTTACAAAAACAGATTTCGGCAGCATACAATGAACACCCACATTGCCGTCAACTAACTGCGTGATATTCACATCAACAGCGACACTGCAAAGCATATAAGCGTCTGCTTTCGATAAGTTTTTTTCTTCCATCAAATATTTAATCATTTCTCTGACAGCGATATGTGTAGCGGCATTCAAATCTCTATCGCAACCCATCGTGATTATATGTGTAGCAGTTTCAGCTCTTGGCCATATCAAAGTTTTTCCTTTGTGCACTACAAATTGGATTTTCGCTTTCAAAGAAGTTTCGATGGCAGTAATATCAACTTCACCATTGCCTTGCGCAGCATGACCATCCCCAATTTCAAACAAAGCACCTTTAACGTGCACCGGAATGAATAGTGAACTGCCCGCAACGAGTTCTTTATTATCTAAATTTCCAGCATTGATCCAAGGTGGTGCACTGTTCCAACGACCAGCTTCTTTCGGTGGCGCAACACCCATACTTCCAAAAAATGGATGCAATGGAATATCAATGCCCTCTTTAAAATGTCCGATACGCTTAACTGTATCTAAATTTATGATAGTCATTTTTCTTTCAAAAATTTCATCCGAAAGGAATCCCGCTTGACCAATTGCGTTGTAACCATACGGAATAGCAAAATCAATCGAATTTAAATGCACTTCCAAAACATCGCCTGGCTCAGCCTCTTCAATAAAAATAGGACCCGTCAAAACATGACCACCTGGACCACGTTCTTTAACAACTTGTACGTCGCGCAATTCCTTTTCTACTTTTTCTGGTGGTAAACCTGCCGCTTCTAATCTTTCAGGATTGGAAGTGAGAAGCGTATGCAATTTCACAAAATCGCCGGAGTGAATCTTCAAACACGGTTTAACTTCCGACCAATAATAACCCCACGCAACGGTTGTCGGACTTGGATTGAGTATGTAAGGATTTTCAAAACTTCCAATAGTTTGGGCGCGAGTGTTCACTGCTGCGCAACATAAAGCGAGAAGAATAGTGTATTTGTGTATTCGTACCATCATGTAAATATAAAAATTGTTAAGTTCACCGTTATAAAATAATTTCTGGACTATTTTTGTGAGACAAAACTAAGAAAAATTAATGAATTACATTGTGCAATCAGTTTAAAAAACAAAGACCATATTTTAAAGGGTAAATCAGCGTTTTCATTTCAGTATATTAGATAAAAACTAAACTTTTTATGTTAAATATTTTGCGTAAAATATTACTTCTCGTAAAATCACGTTTGAAATAGCGTTCTTTGCGTTTTAAAATCCCGTGATAATTTTAAAAATTTGTATTTTGAAAAATTCTTGTCTTTGTTTTTTAATTTATCTTTCATTTTTTTCGACTCAAAAAATTTTCGCACAACGTGGTTGGGAAATTGGCGGTAATGTTGGTGCTGCATATTATTTTGGCGACTTAAATACGTCGTTCGATTTATCGCATCCTGGCATTGCACTCGGTGTAACGTCGCGTTTTAATTTCAATGAACGGTTGTGTCTTAAACTTTCTGGCACTTATGGAAAGATTGGTGCTGACGATAAAAATTCTGCAAATGCTTTTGAACGCACGCGCAATCTTAATTTTCGTTCCGATATTTTCGATGGCGGCGCACAATTTGAATTTAATTTTTTGCCTTATAATTATTACGATCCTTCAAAACGTTTTTCACCTTACGTTTTTGCTGGTCTCAATGTATATCATTTTAATCCGCAAGGAAATTTAAATGGCACTTGGTACGATTTAGCACCACTCGGAACTGAAGGTCAGTTCAAAGGGGAAGAATATTACACAACGCAGTTGGCTCTAAATTATGGTATTGGATTTAAAATTGCACTCGGCGAAGAATGGAGTATTAATTTAGAACTTTCGGCGCGAAAACTTTTTACGGATTATTTAGACGATGTGAGTACGGTTTATCCAAGTATGAATGATTTGAGAAAGTCGCGTGGACCAATTGCAATTGCACTTTCCGATCCTTCGCTTTTAGACGCAGAAGGAAAAAAATTAGGACTTCCTGGCAGACAACGCGGCGATAGTAATCAAAACGATACCTATTCGTTTTTTACTTTTGGCGTACTTTATTATTTCGGTGATTTGAAATGTCCGACCATCGGAAGAAATTAAATTTTAAAATTTAGTGTAGAATCACTAATTTGCAGAAAAATTTGAACTATGCGAACCTTCATTTTATTCTTTTTGCTGGTTAATTTTTCGTTTAACATTCATGCTCAAAGTGTTGACTCTGAAATTGAACCTAAGCCTGCTACATTCCTGAGTAAATTTGAAAAACGTGAACTAAAGCGCGCGCAACTTTTACACCTCAGTCCCGAGCAATTTAAAAATTTAGATGATATTAACGATTCTTACGTAACGCGTTATGCCGCCATAGCGGAGAATAAAAATATTTCTAAAAAAGAGAAAAAACAAACCATTAAACAATTTCAGCACGAACGTTATGATAAATTTGTAAATCTGCTACAACCAGACCAAAAATCAATTTGGGACTCTCTCAAAGTTAAAAAGCAGCGGAAGTTTTTTAGAAAGAAATAAGTTTTAGTAATTAATCTCATTAACCGCTAACCATTTAACATTTAACATTACAATATTTCTGCATCGGCAAAACTATAATAGCCAGTGTGCGAAAAGATGAGGTGGTCATGCAGTTGAATATCAAAATGAGAGCAAGCCAATTTAATTTTTCGCGTCATTTTAATATCTTCTTCGCTCGGTTTTAAATTTCCTGAAGGGTGGTTGTGAATTAGAATGATGCTTGATGCCATTACGTCAAGTGCAGGTTTTATTATCATTTTTGGATCTGCAACGGTTGATGTTGTTCCACCACTGCTAATTTTTTTCTTACCAATCACGTGATTTGCTCTATTCAAAAGTATAACCCAAAATTCTTCGTGCTGCAAGTCAATTAAATCTTTGAAGATGTATTCGTGAATATCTCTTGAGGTGCAAATTTGTTCGTGCTCAATGAAATCGCTTTTTTGCCGCCTTCTGCCAAGCTCTAAAGCGGCAACAAAAGTTAGTGCTTTAGCATCGCCAATTCCTTTAAATTGTTTAAGATATACTACAGACTTTTTGCCTAATTCCGTTAAATTACCTTCAACACTCGCTAAAATTTTTTCACAGAGCTGCACAGCATTGTCCTCATTATTCCCACTACCGATTAAGATAGCTAACAATTCAGCATTACTCAGATGTGCTTTTCCGTATTTTAGAAGTTTCTCACGCGGTTGGTTTTCTTCCGATTGATGTTTTAAAGAGAGTTTTGGTTCAGTAGTATGTTGATTTTGCATTTTGAAAAAATAATGCTGTCTATAAATGAATCCTTGCTTATTCCGTTTTTACCAAAAGTTGGAAACCGTTACCATGAATATTAACAATTTCAATATTAGAATCTTGACTGAGGTATTTTCTAAGTTTAGTTATAAAAACATCCATTGAACGCGCCGTAAAGTAATTATCTTCTTGCCAAATTTTAATTAAGGCTTCCGTTCGTGGCAAAACGTCGTTAATTCTATGGCAAAACATACGCAACAACGCTGCTTCTTTTGGGCTCAGTTTAACTTCCTCCGTCGAGTTTTCAAAGACCAATGTACGCAAAGGGAAATTAAAATTATATTTTCCTATCGTGTAATCGCGAATTTCGTCTTTCGGATCTGGCTTAGGTGCGCTTCGTTTTAGAACGGCTTGAATGCGCATCAATAATTCTTCGGAGTTAAAAGGTTTGCTGATGTAATCGTCTGCGCCAATTTTAAAACCTTGCAAAATATCTTCTTTTAAATTTTTTGCTGTTAAAAAAATTATCGGTACATTTTTATCGCGCTCTCTAACTTCTTTTGCAAGTGTGAAACCATCTTTTTGTGGCATCATTACGTCAAAGATGCACAACGAGAAAACCCCGTGTCTTTTGAATGCGTCGAAACCTGCGTTTCCATTGGTTGCCAGAGTTACATCGTAATCATTCATTTCGAGATATGAACGCAGTACATCTCCGAAATTTGGATCATCTTCAACCAGTAAAATCTTAGTTGTCGCTTTCGAGGTCATAGATTAATTAATTTATGAAAAGTTAATAAAAGCAATTCAATACTTTAACGTAAAATATTCAAAATTCTTTCAGCAAATGTTAATTTTTTTTTGAAACTTGTTTTTTTAGTTTTTTTATGTCGAAAAATTCGCTGTGTTAATCGTTAAAACCCGTTAAACTGTATTAAAAACAGTTAATTCACTTTTTGTTTAACTGTTAATCCCAAGAAAATAAAGTAAATTTGGATTAAACTTTTATCACCAATTCTTAAAAATCTTTCAACATGAAAAAACAGCTTTTAGTTTTAGTTTATGTTATTTCAAGTTTTTCTATTTTTGCACAAAGCGAAAAAACAGTTTTTCACAATTTGGGATTAACAGGTGCATGGGGAGGTTGGTCGTACAATGCGACGATTAATAATAGTTCGTACAATAGTTTCAACGGTGGTATTTGGGGATTAGAATTTGGAAAAACGTTGCTCGTCGGCGGATTACATTACACTGTTCCAGATGCCGCAATTAATTCTAATTATAATTTGCGTACCAACAGTTTGTATTTGGCGTATTTAATTCAAAGTTACAAACCTATTCATCCGCTTGTTTCGCTCGCTATCGGTGGTGGTTCTATTACTCAAAACGACATTAGTACGGGTAATACTGTTTTGGTTTTGCAACCTGCGGCAGGAGTAGAAATTAATGTGCTCCGAGTCTGCCATATTGATTTACAAGGTGGTTATCGCGCTGCGCTCACGAGTAATAATACCACTTATGCGAATACTAATTTTTCAGGATTTTATGCGCAACTAAACTTGCGTTTAGGTTTTTCATGGGGACATGGAACAGAATATGACAAGCGAGGATGGTAAAATGATTTCTCAAAAGCACAAAAATTTATATTAAGTAAAATTTTTGCAGCTTTACGAGATAATTTCTAATTTTAAAATCAAAGCATTCTATTACATTTACAATCTAAAATGATTTGAATGCTTTCTGATATTTTAAAACTAAAACACATTGCAGAAGCACCTTCTCGAACAATCATTGGTTTAATGAGTGGTACTTCGCTCGATGGTTTAGATGTAGCGTGTTGCAAAATTTCTGGAACGGGACCTGAAACTAAAGTGCAGTTACTACATTTCAAAACTATTGATTATGATGCTGATTTTAAAAGTAAAGTGCGATTAGTTTTCGCTCAAAAAAAAGTTGATTTTGAATTTCTAACGCTGCTGAATAATTGGATTGGTGCGCAACACGCGCAAATGATTTTAGAATGTTTGCGCGAATGGAATCTACAACCGACGGATATTGATCTCATAGCAAGTCATGGTCAAACGGTTTATCATGCGCCGAAAACGCAACACAACTATTCTGAGTTTAGTAACGCAACGCTCCAAATTGGCGACGGTGACGTCATTGCCGTTGAAACAGGCATCATAACAATTTCCGATTTCCGACAAAAACATATTGCGGCTGGTGGTGAAGGTGCACCGCTTGCGGCGTATGGCGATTATTTTTTGTTTAGAAGCGAAACCGAAAACCGCATTCTTTTAAATTTAGGCGGCATTGCCAATTATACTTTTTTACCCGCGCAGTGCA
>JAYVVO010000041.1:0-17066 GCA_043786955.1 Saprospiraceae bacterium | reverse complement strand
AACATGACTTCGGGAAAATATTTTATTACAGCCAGTTTTGTTGGTTTTAATAACGTCAACTCAAAAGTGTTTGAGTACGACGGTAAAAATTTAAGCGTTGAACCTATTGCACTTAAAAAATCTGAAAATAATTTAAAGGAAGTGACTGTAACAAGCACTAAACCTTTGATCGAAGTTAAAGCCGACAAATTAATTGTAAATGTTGAAGGCAGCATCAATTCAACAGGTTATAATGCTTTAGAACTTTTACAAAAAAGCCCTGGCATTCAAGTTGATAAAGATGATAATGTTTTAGTGCAAGGCAAACAAGGCGTAAAAATTTATATTGATGGTCGTCCTTCGCCTTTAGCAGGTAGAGATTTAGCGGCGACTTTGAAAAGCATAAATTCAAGCGATATAGAAGCGATTGAAATTATTACAAATCCTTCCGCGAAATATGATGCCGCAGGGAATGTAGGCATCATTAATATTCGACTGAAAAAAAATAAAAAAGCTGGTACAAATGGTAACGTTACTATCAGCCCAACTTTTGGAATTACGCCTAAAATAAATTTGGGTGGCAGTTTAAACTATCGCGACAAAAAATGGAACTTATTTGGTAATTACAGTTTCCAGCAAGGCATTTGGCATAATACAACGGAAGATGATAAAATTATAAATAGCACTGTTTTCAATAAATTATGGCATGGCGAATGGTCGGATACAGTACAAAATTATAAAGCAGGTGCAGATTATTTTTTAAATGGCAAAAATACAATTGGTTTTGTTGTCAATGGCATTAGAAACAATAACAATTCGAACGGGCAAAGTACAACTTTGATTGGTAACCAGTATGAAACAACTACTGATTCTGCAAAATTGGCGTCAACTGCAAAAGCTCCAGGTAGAAGCACAAATTTAAATTATAATTTAAATTATCGTTTTGCAGATACCTCTGGTCATGAATTGACAATGGATGCCGATTATGGTAAATTTAGCAGCAATCGTTACACTTTTCAACCAAACTATTACACTTTTACGAATTTAAATCAACCATCGTATAGTCGCATTTACCAACAACAGACTCCAACCGAAATAACTATTCAATCATTCAAAGTAGATTATGAACAACCATTTTACAAAGGTAAGTTAGGTTATGGGATAAAAGCTTCGAGTGTAAAATCAGATAATACGTTCGACTTATTCAATGTTCAGAACGAAATTGCAGTTCGTGATACAGACAGAAGCAATAGTTTTACTTATACAGAAAAAGTTTATGCTGCTTACTTGAATTACAACAAACAATTTAATAAAAAATGGAGTTTACAAGCTGGTTTGCGCGCCGAGCAAACAGTTTCGTTGGGTAATTTAGTCAGTTATAAACAAAATGCTTTAGACAGAGTTGATTCATCTTACTTAAATTTTTTTCCAAGTTTTGCACTCACTTACAATGCTTCAAAAAATCATACACTCAATTTAAACTTTAGTCGAAGAATTGACAGACCGAGTTATCAAGATTTGAATCCGTTTGAATTTAAAATTGATGAATTATATTATAGTAAAGGTAATCCTTTTTTAAGACCACGTTATACAAATAGTTTCAAACTCACGCACACGTTTAAATCGTTATTAACCTCTTCGCTTGAATATTTTTATACTGCGGATGATTATAATGATATTACGCGCATTGATGGAAATCGGGTTTATAGTACGTCAGAAAATTTTGCGCATTCTCAAGGTGTTTCATTAAATATTTCATTGAACACGCCGATAACCAAATGGTGGGAACTGAATTACAATATTACTTTTCAAAAAAGTGCTATTCATGCCGATTTTAAAGGTGCACCCGCTTACGACGTGAATAATATGAATTATTATTTCAACGGTTCGAGTACTTTTAAACTCAATAAAACTACTACATTTGAAATTTCAGGTTGGTATAATTCTCGATTCAACTGGATATACGTCAGCAATCCTATGGGAATTATGGATATGGGTTTAAAAAAGAAATTTTTGAATGATAAAGCTGATATAAAAATTGCGGTGAGCGATGTGCTCAACACAGTAGGTTGGAGTGGGTTGTTTGTTCATAACAATATTTATCAAAACCTAAATGGTGTTTGGGAAGCGCGCCGTTATTCCATCAATTTTAATTATCGTTTCGGTAGCTCTGAAATTAAAGGCGCGCGCAATCATAAAAGTAGCTCGGAAGAAGAAGCGAATAGGATTAAGAAATAGTGCCGCCAGGCTTGGGGCTAAATACAATTTTGTTTTGGTAGGAAGTAGTCGCCAAGCATGGCGGCTCTACCATAACTCTTTCAGTTTGTTTTAAAAATGGTTTCTATTCAGTGAGGCTCAATTTTTTGAGCCTTTTTTTATGAAGGTTTTAGCAAAATAATTATTTATAGTAAAATTTGGGAGTTACAAACTAAAGAGCAAAGAGCAAAAAAAATCCAGAACCATTTCTTTTTAAGAAATAATCCTGGATTTTTATTAAATCAAACTTATTATTTTGGTTTGCACTTTTAAAATTCTCTTTTCGCAGCGTCTGTTATTCTACAAAAATTTTAAAAGTTTTAGCTCCACTTTGTGTCATCGCAGAAACGAAATAGATACCGCTATTTAAATTTCCATTGAGCTGTTCGGAATGTGTACCCGATGTATATTTTTTTTCGGTCGTCTGATAAACAGTTTCGCCCAGCATATTGGTTATTTTAAAGCTTAAATTTGTTTCGGTTGCTAATGAAAAACTAACTGTAAAGCTTTTCTGCGCTGCCGCAGGATTCGGCGAAACGGAAAAAGTTTTTAATGTTTCATCTATAGCGTCAACGCCTGTAAAATAAGCATAACCACCCGCAGGTTTTTTTAATTGTTTTGAAGTATATATTCTGTACTCTCCACCGTTTAAATGTATGGCATCGTTAACGTTGACGACGTTTATGGAATCACCTTTAAAGAAATTATACCATTTGCCCGAACTTTGAAAATTAGGCGGCGCATCGGCAGCATCTAAACCAAAATTACCTAAAATTGTAACTTGCAAATCGTTATCGCTGAGATGAAATGCCTTTATATTTCCTGTTTTTAAATCCGAAGAATTATAATTTCCCGTTTGGAAAACAGGATAAGATTTTTTCAAGTCCATCAAACTACTCGTAATGTTAAACAGTCTTCTACGATTAACGTCCGTGTAGTAATCCCACAAAATAGGTTTATTACAAACGCGACAACCAGAATTAATAGAATAATCGTAACCTAATTCGCCAAACTGCCACACCATTTTAGGTCCAGGAATGGTATAATAAAACGTGTTTGTGAGTTCAACGCGTTTAAGTGAATTAGCAAAACTTGAAATAAAGTTTCCACTGGCGTAGTTATAAACCATCAATCTTTCCTCATCGTGGCTTTCGGGATAAGCAATAAGTTTATCGGAAGTTGCCGTTGAATTCCAACCGCGCGCGTTAGCAGAAACATAATCTATACCATTGTCTCCACTTCCAGAAGAAGCATTCCCATAGCTTCTGTTCATATTTTCCCACATCATCATGCCGTTATTGGCTAAAATAGTTTCTTCTTGCAAATCTGAAAATAGTTCTAAAATGGTGTAAGCATTGGGTGAGTAAGTTTGAACAGCATTATTATATTTATTCAAAATTGCGACGCGTGAAGGATCATATTTAGCGAAATCAGCATCGTTTGCTGTAATTTTTTGCGTAAAACCTTTAGCCAAATCAAATCTGAAACCGTCAATTTTATAATCTGTCAGCCATGTTTTTAAACATTTAATTACATAATTCTGAGTAAATTCACTTTCATGATTAAAATCAACACCAACACTATAAGGATGCGTTGCAACAGCATTTAAATATGGATTGGATACCGCAGGATATAAATTTGCTAAACTACTATTTCCCCAGATGTGATTAAAAACAACATCCATAATAACGGCGATGCCGCGCGCATGACAGGTGTCAATAAATTCTTTAAACTTTGTAGCTGTTCCATAATATTTGTCCAAAGCATTATGAAATGTTGGATTATATCCCCAACTTTCATTATTATCAAACTCAGCGACTGGCATTAATTCAATGGCATTAATGCCGAGTTTTTGCAAATAACCGAGTGTATCTATTAAAGTTTGATAATCATGACGCGCAATAAAATCGCGTACTAATAATTCGTAAATGATAAGTTTTGATTTTGCTGGACGGGTATAATTTGTGGCTTTCCAATTGTAAGTCGCATAATTAGATTGAATAACGCTTACAAACCCTGTCGTTTTTCCAGTAGGATAAGCTGGTATGTTCGGATAGGTTACAGCAGGAATATTGACATCGTTATACGGATCGAGAATTAAAGTTGAGAGCGGATCGGCAATGCGCAAACCCCCGTCAACAAAAAATTGGTAAGTATAAATAGTTTTGGGTGTTAAGCCACCGATTTTTATCCACCAATATTTTCCATCGGCGGTTGTGTTCATCAAATAATTATTATCAATTTTATAATCGTTAAAACTTCCAACAACATATATATTCTGTTTTCCAGGTGCTTGAAAAACCAAAGTTAATGAATCGCCATTAACATTAAAACTGGCACCTAACTCTGCATTAATTGGTAAAGCTGCAGTCACTACCTGCGCTATAACACTATAAGTAAATTGGGAAGAATCCACTGAATTACCATTAACAGCTTTAAAAACAACCGTATGATTTCCGTCTTGAGCTGTTATTGAAGTCGTTAATTCTTTGGCATTATTTAAGGTTGAAACAACTGTATTATTATCCGTGATTGTTAAATTGGCACTAATGGATGCGTAAGCGTCAAAATTAATTGCGGCACCTTTTTTTACTAAAAGTGCATTAGCTGCGGGTGATACAATTTTAGTTTGCAACGGTGAACTGGCATTAATAACCGTATAAAAAATATCGGCACCACCTAGTCCTCTTCCTGATCTTGAAGCATCTGTGTTTCTAAAAACCATTGCTAATTGTTTAACCGTCTCAGTGGATGCAATGCCATAGAAGTCTTTAATTTTAAAAGAAAGTGTATAAATATTTGGATTGGTTGCGCTGCGCACCATTTTACAGTCGGGGCGATTTTCAGTCCAAACGCTTTCTTTAACGTGGAGCCAATTGGATTGTGATGTTGATTTATCAGTTATAACGCCTGTGTAGGCATAAATGTCTTTCGTTTCATCCATTAATCCTTGATCACCTTGAGACGCATCAAAAGTTAAAACAAGATTATCGTCTATGGTTGGAAAAACAGGTGAAACGCTGACTTGCGCATTTAAAATAAAAGTAAATGACGCTGCTAATAAGAGCACAAATGTTTTTTTCATCGAAATAAATTAGTTTATAGATGTATGCTTTTGAATTGAAGTTAACAACGCAAAGCTTAAAGAACAAATCTAATTAAAGTTTCTGAATGCTCAAAGATTAAAGTCACGGCTCTACAAAAATATCATCAACAATTTTTGCTGAAAGCAAGCACAAAGGTATTCCTCCGCCAGGATGCACACTACCACCGCAAAAATAAAGCGATTTTATTTTTCTTGAAAAATTTGGATGCCGCATAAAAGCAGCGGTCATCGAATTGCTGCTCGTTCCATACAACGCACCTTTGAACGAAGCTGTTTTGGATTCAATTTCAGTCGGCATCATTGTTTGTTCCGCTTCGATATGATTTTCTAAATTACAATCGAGTGCTTTTGAAAGTTTTTTTATCACATCACTGCGCAATTTTATTTTCATCGCTTCCCAATCCTGACCGTTGTCGAACGGCGCGTTAATCATGACGAACCAATTTTCACATTCGTTCGGAGCATCGGTGGGCGTGAGCTTTGACGTAATGTTTATGTAAACAGTTGGATCAGAAATAATCTTTCCTTCTGAAAGTGCATCAAACTCTGATTTATAATTTTCGGAAAAGAAAATATTGTGCAATCCCAACTGCGAAAAAGTACAATCAATACCCCAATAAAAAATTAATGCAGAACTCGAACGCTCTTGTTTATTTATTTTTTCGGCAGATTGTGCATCTTTCAAAAGTTTGGAGTAGGTGTAATAAACGTCCATATTCGACACAACAGCGTCATACAGAATAATTGATTTTTCATTTTTTAATTTTATGCCTGATACTTTACCATCAATAATAATAATTTCTTCCACCTCTGCATTAAAATGATATTTCACCCCCAATTTTTCGCCTAATTTATAAACAGCTTGCGTAATTTTATGCATTCCACCTTCAGGATAATACGTACCAAAGCCGTGCTCAAAATGCGGAATCATTGATAATATTCCAGACGCTTTATAAGGATTAGAACCGTTGTACGTCGCGAACCGATCTAAAAATTGAATGAGTTTGGAATTTCCTTTTGCTAAATTTTCATTCGTGAAGTGCATCGAAGAAAAAATATTCAATTTGTAGGTTTGCAGTAAAGCCCAAAGCACTTCTAGTTTTAGCCAAGTCTTTGCTTTGTGTAAACTGTTTTCTAAAAAAATACGACCCGATAAATCGTACTTTTTTTTAGCGGATGAAAAAATGTGGCGCACATCGGTTCTACTAACGCCTAATTTTTCGGAAAACTCCTGCGCTAATTTATTTTCATCCGCCCTAGCAATTGCGTTTGTGCCGTCATTCCAAAAGTAATGACAAACATCTTCTACTTTTGTGTATGTGAAATAATTTTCGCAGGGTTCGTTCGCTAATTTAAAAAGTTCTTCGACGTATTGCGGCATTGTAAAAAGCGATGGACCAGCATCGAATCTATAAATTTTTTCAGGATTTGTAAAACTCTGTACTTCAAATGCCGAAAGTTTTCCACCAGCGTAAGGATTTTTTTCGTACAAGTTCACTTCATAACCTCGCAAACGCATTCTGATTGCAACGGCTAAGCCTGCGATACCACTACCAATAATTGCAATCTTCATAATTTAGTTTTGGGCTATGAACATTTTCGAGCGCAGATGCTATTAGCTAAAAGCTTTTAACGTACAATTACAAACCGCTCAGAATAAATTTTGTTCTGACTTGTTAGGCTAAAAATATAATAACCTGTAGAAAAATTGGAAACATCGAGTTTTAGGGTTGAGCCATTTTTAATAGGATACCCAGAAAAAGTTCTTCCAAAAACATCGGAAATTTTAAATTGAGCATCTGGTAAGTCGAATAAAGTTTCGATTTTAATTTCATCATCGGCAATACTCGGAAAAATTTTTAGAACGGAAATGTTTTCTATATTTTGGGTAGCTGTCACAAAAGTTGTATTTCCAAAATCAATGTTTATTATTTTATTAGTGCCACGCGTCTGATATGTCACTGCCCAATTTTTAGGAAAATCAATACTCGCAATGTTAGCAGTGTTCGTCAGAAGCAGCGTTACACTATTTCTTCTAAACCAAGAAGGCACTTTAGAAAAATCAAAATTTACCTCTACTACACTCGCATTTATTTTTGTTTGGAAAGCTAAATTTTTGCGCATCGTCAAATACTCAGCAACTTCTTGCAATGGCGCCATCCAAATATTATCTTTTCCGTTGCCGACTGCACCATTAGTATTAGCAATTTTATTAAAATAATTATTGACGATATAAAAATTAAATCCCGTTGAAGTTACATCATCAATTCGGTGTGTAAATTCGTTGTACCAGTAATGAACTCCTTTTTGACTTCTTAGCGCGACGGAATCAAAAAAATGCAATGACGTCAAACTTTCTTCGAGCAATTGCCGGTGAATAACTTTTGAAAAATCAATATCTTTATCAATATTTAATCCACCATAACCAATCACATCACCCGATTGATTGAACACAGCATTGTAACTTTGATTGCGCGCATAATTCACATAATTTGTGTCGCCAAATGGTATGACAAACATGGGTGTTTCAATTTTTGCAACCGTATTTTGTCGAAGTGCTGGCGGATTTAAAGTAATTTCATTTTTATAATCAGTCGGTGTCATTACTTGCGTGGCATCGGATTTGTGCGAAAAACTGTGATTAAAAACATCCCAACCGTTGCTGTATAGTGTGTCGAGTTGTTTCCACGTCATTCGATCACTCACGTTTCCTGTATGAACATCAATACCAATTGTATTGTCCGAATTCCAAGCAATACCACCTCTAAACGGAATTTTATTTCCGCATCCATCCGTATAAAATAATTGTGAATAAAGTACATCATTAAGAGGTACTCTCCCGCCGTTGAGCAAATGAAAAGCGCAAGTATAAGCATCATCGTAAGCATCATCCCAAGTGAAACTGTACGCGAAATCTTTATTATATTTGAGTGGCGCAACTGAAACGAAAGCATCGGGTGCAGGCGAAGTAAGGAGAATAGATATTTTTTGAGCATTGAGTTGGCTCAAAAAAAGACTTAAAATTAATGCAAGCAATAATCTCATTTGTTCAAAGTGTGTTTGTTCAAATTTTTTTGATTGCTGTTATTTCATGGGGTTTATTTTATTTTATTTTTGAATGAAGTACACAGACTTAATCATTTATTTCAAAACTACTATCACTTTTTCCCTCGTACTTAGCAGAGTTTCGCAGATTTCATAATCAATTTCTGCGGAAGTCTGCTGGAAAACACTCCCAAAGTTTAGTCTTACTTAACTAAAATGTAAAAATGTTTTTTCAATGATGTCGCAACATTGATGTAACTGTTCTTCTGTTAAAACAAGGGGCGGAGCGAAGCGAATAATATTGCCATGAGTTGGTTTTGCCAATAAACCATTTTCTGCTAATTTCATACAAATATTCCATGCCGTATCGCTTTGCTCTGAATCATTTATAACAACAGCATTCAATAGACCCAAACCACGCACCAATTGTATGAGATTTGGAAATTTCTGTTTTAATAAATTCATTCTCAGCCTAAAAATGTGTCCCATTTTTTTGGCATTCTCTGCTAAATTTTCATCTTTCACTACTTCCAAGGCTGCCATTGCCACTGCGCATGCTAACGGATTTCCACCAAATGTTGATCCGTGCTGACCAGGTTTAATGCACAACATCACTTCATCATTAGCTAAAACGGCTGAAACTGGTAAAACGCCACCTGAAAGTGCTTTGCCCAAAATTAAAATATCGGGTTTGGCATTAAAATTATCGCAGCAAATTAATTTTCCTGTTCGCGCAATGCCGGTTTGTACTTCATCTGCAATAAATAAAACGTTGTATTGTTTACATAATCTTTGTGCAGCCGATAAATAACACGCCGGAGGAACGACAACACCAGCTTCGCCTTGAATCGGTTCTACTAAAAAACCAACAATGTTTTCATTTTCAGAAAGACATTTTTTCAAAGCTTCGCCGTCGCCGTAAGGAACTTTTAAGATACCTGGCACGAAAGGACCAAAATTATTAAAACTTGAAGCATCCGTCGAAGCAGAAATAGCCGTCATGGTTCTGCCATGAAAATTTCCCTCGGCAACTACAATTATAGCTTCGCCTTTAATTTTTTTCTTTTCATATCCCCATTTGCGCGCCAATTTAAACGCGGTTTCAACGCCTTCAACACCGGTGTTCATAGGCAGCACTTTATCGAAACCAAAATACTGCGTGATATATTTTTCGTATTCACCCAATTGGTCGTTATAAAATGCACGAGAAGTCAGCGTAAGTTTTTGAGCTTGTTCAATGAGCGCACCAATAATGCGCGGATGACAATGTCCTTGATTGACGGCTGAATAAGCCGAAAGGAAATCAAAATATTTTTTACCGTTTATGTCCCACACAAAAACACCTTCGCCTTTAATCAAAACGACAGGTAACGGATGATAGTTATGCGCACCATAGGCATCCTCTAATCCGATGAGATAATCTGCTCTATTGTGTTTTTGTTGAATAACCATATTTATTAATTGAAATGGAGACTCTAAATTTTGATTTAGTCAGTTAAACATTATTATGGAGTTGCAAATTCCAAGCCTCGGCGACGCCTTTATACACTATTTTCCCGTTCACAATATTTAAACCATGATGTAAATCTTTTCTATCTGCACACGCTTTTTCCCAACCTTTGTCAGCTAACTGAATCATATACGGAAGGGTGGCATTTGTTAGAGCAATGGTTGAAGTGTAAGGCACCGCGCCTGGCATATTGGCGACGCAATAATGTATAACATCGTCAATAACGTAAATGGGATTATCGTGCGTAGTAGCGTGCGTTGTTTCAAAACATCCGCCTTGATCTACCGCAACATCAACCATGACTGTGCCTTTACGCATCAGTTTAAGCATATCGCGCCGAATGAGATGTGGTGCTTTTGCGCCTGGAATAAGAACAGCACCAATGATTAAATCGTGTGTTGCAATAAGTTTTTTGATATTATAATCACTTGAAAATTCGGTTGTAACGTTGGCAGGCATAATATCGCTCAAATAACGCAACCTTGAAAGATTGACGTCTAAAATAGTCACTTGTGCGCCTAAACCTGCTGCCATTTTTGCTGCTTGGGTTCCAACAATTCCGCCACCGAGGACTAAAACTTTACCGGGCGGAACACCTGGTACACCGCCGAGTAAAACACCGCGACCACCCATTGGACGTTCTAAATATTTTGCACCCTCTTGAATTGCCATTCTACCAGCTACTTCGCTCATCGGTACTAAAAGCGGTAAACTTCTATCGTTGAGTTCAACTGTTTCATAAGCCAAACACACCGCACCGCTTTCAATCATGGCGTGGGTTAAAGGTTCACTGGATGCGAAATGGAAATAAGTGAATAATAAATGGTGCGCTTTAATGAGCGGATATTCGCGCGCAATGGGCTCTTTTACTTTCACAATCATTTCCGCTATTCCATAAACGGCTTCAATTGTAGGTAAAATTTTTGCACCGACGGATTCATATTCTGCATCTTCAAATCCAGAATCTGCTCCAGCGTTTGTCTGAATATAAACTGTATGATTTCTTTTAACGAGTTCATTTGCACCCGCAGGCGTTAGAGCTACGCGGTTTTCGTTACTTTTTATTTCTTTAGGTACACCGATTATCATGTGGGTTGATTTTGTAGAAAAACATTAAACGTATTTTGTAACCACAAAAATACAATCAAACAAATTGTAAAATGCAGTAAAAGTTTAATTTTAAAACGGAATTAATTATTTTTTGACTCTTCAGGAATAATATCAAAGTCTTTTAATCGAACAATGGCAGCAAAAAATATAATAACTACAAGACTCGTTGGTAATTGTACAATCGCTTCTTGAGGATAATTGGCAACGGCTAAAATAAATAATGACGTTAACATAGCGAGATAAAGTGTTTTTATTGTGGGGTCGTAAACGCGCAAATAATAATAGAGCGCGCGCCGAAGCACCGTGAAAAGTAAAATCATATAGAGTGCCATGCCGATGATTCATACGCTCAGTTACCGTCTCTATACAATTGATATTTCACACAACGCAACTAAGTTACTAAAAAACAAAAACCCAAAGATGAGAACGTAATCGCTCGTCTTTCGGGTTCTGTAAGTGTTCATATTGAACCTTGCGACAAAAAAAATCAGTGCGTCACCAAAACCCGTTTAGTGTCCATCAATCTACCGTGTTGCAAGTTTACGTTGTAAACTCCTGTCGGAAACGCTGACACATCAATCATGAAAGTGCCACTTTGAATGTCGTCGCGTTTCTGAATGTTTACCACTTCACCTACGTTGTTACTGACTTGCAGCGTGGCGTTTTGTTTTTCTGAAAAACTAAAATACACCGTCACTTCATCGTCCGAAGGATTAGGCGCGAGTTGCCAACCCGTTTTATCCAACTCGAGTGGTTTATTAAATTGTGCATTCGCTGCATTGACTATTGAATCAATATTCTGTTTCAAAGTTTGAATCGGAACAGTGGATGTATCTTTTCTGGCAATACCGACAAGTGACGGCAGCATTTGAGAAATTTTCACACCCATTTCTTGGCGAACGGTGTAGCATGGAATTTTTAAACTATCCTGATACGCGTATTTGGTTTTGTAATTCAGCCACACCGTATCTTTCGAATTAGTGGTGTGCACAATGATTACTGCTTTTGCACCCGCTTTTTGCGCCAAGTACATTTGCTTTGAAATATCGCACGCCGCGTTTTGCTCAATAATAGCAACTTTACCGCGTAAGTCGCCTTCTATTTTATCACAACCGCGCTCGGTATTTATGAGCCATCGTTTTTGTGTTGAAGGCACTTTAGACGTATCGCGTCGCGTATCTTCTTTTCTTATCATGACGGTGTCATACGCAGCCACCAAATCTGTCAGTAATTTATTTTTACCAATAGCTGCACCAAATGGTGCAGGATAAAGCATAAACCTTTGGTTGGTATTATACACCGAAAGCACAATGGTGTCTTTTTTATTTTGCGCCGTGTTTTGCGCGCTTAAAATGTTTGAAAACATCAGTGCAGTTACCGCCACTGTCCAGTATTTTTTGTGTAGCATAATTTATAAGTTTGTTGTTAATAAAATTATTTGTTATTAATGCAATGAATTTTAATGTCTCGTAAATCAACCAAGTACATACTAACCGCTACGCTTCGAGCGATGCCATTTTTGCCTATTTCTTGTAGGCGTCAGAGACGCCAAAATACCACATTCAAGTCTCGCTTTCAGCCGCTGTGCAGCTAAAAACTAAGACGTTGAACAAGCGTTACAAACGCTATTTACAATTTACACATGGTGCGACAGCGGCGTAGCAGCAATTTAAGCCCCTTTCTTTTTCCTTACATAAATATGCCCATGCCATTCTAAATGGTCTTTATTAATAACTCTAATAAACTCTTTATTAAATCTAAGATAAGTTAGATACTCGTAAGTCAAATCTGGAATATTAATTTCAAATGTATTTACTTCCTTATTTTGAAAATTAAAATCTTTAAAACTAATTTTTCTAGTTCCTAAATTTCTTCCTCCGTAATCATATTTCGGGTAAATATTTATCAACAATTTAATATCCTTATTAAACGCTCTTTTGCAAATGAACTCAGGATTTTCTGAAAAATAATTTGCAAATACACCAGCATAATTTTCCCGAATATTAAAAGAATAAATTAAATCGTAACTGATTCCTCCAAGAAAATCATTTATAGGGGTATTAATTTTAAAATAAAAAGAATCTTTGGATTTTGAATTACTTTCCTTAATATAATACGGCAAGTTTCCTGAATTTTGAGTGCCCAAAAATTCACTTGTTGAAAAACTTAATAATCTGTCATTATTTAAAAATTCCCATTCCCCCTTAGAAATTGTGTCACAACAAATAAATGAAGCAATATGACCTCTATTCCCAGTATCGATAATACTAAAATTTCTTTTACTTAAATTTATAAAATTATTGATTCTATTATTGTTAGTGTAACTACCAACCAAATCATCTTTATTTATTTTATCGGTTACCTTACAACCACTTAATAAGATAAAAATGACAATTGTATAGAAATTATATTTTTTCATAATTAAAATTTTATTTCTTTTCTTGATTATTTTTCAGCCATTCTTCATAAAGAGTTCCATATCCCTGTTCACCTGTTTTAGGATCTATGAAGCAACGACCTACATACCGCTCATTAATTTGTTCAATATAATTTACAGAACTTAATCCAGAAATGCCTGGAGCCATACCATTGAAAGAGAATTGAGCTCGGTAAGCACTGACTTCATCTGCAATACCACCAGATGTTATTTTAAGGAGAATTGCTCCTTCCTTTGCTGAATATTCTAGCCTTCCATTGTTAGTGGACAGAGATAGTGCGATATGTCGTATCTCGTGAATGTGAAGTGCTGTGTTAGATCCTTGAATTTCTACAACCTTATCTTTTCTATTATATTCAACATGGTGATCTTGAGATTCGGGGTCACCTTTTACTAACCGGTAGGTATGTTGATCATCCTTGTCTAAAGCACTGATATCAGCTTTGGATTGAGCTAATTCTTTTAGTTGCTTTTCTCCGCTATCGACGTACTTTTGTAAAGATTTTTTTTCACCATCATTTTTACTGTTTGCTATTTTATCTTTTAGTACGTCAACAGCTTTTTTAACAGCATTAGTGCGTTCATCGATTTTCTGATCTAACTTTTCTTTGACTTTTGGATCTTCGAACTTCATTCCATCAGGGTCAATATATCTAATTGGATTATCCAAAGCGTAATTATACGGTGACCATTTTCTACTAATTTCTGCTAACGGGTCAACACTATTCCACCTACCAATCGCAGGGTCATACATACGTGCGCCATAATCATTCAGACCCAAACCAAAATCATCGTTCCACTCTTTACCGTTGTATTGGTATTTGTTATTGCCATTCGCGCCATTCGTGTTCATTTCCATGTTTAAACCAAAGGCGTAGTAGTTATTGCTCTGCAAAATTTCGGCATCGTTCACTAAGCCATCGTTGTTAAGGTCGCAAAACGTTACACGTGTGTTGCCAAGATGGTCTCTCAAATCGTATTCTTTTTGAAAAGTTGCAGTTGCAGTTCTTGTTATTTGTCCTTCCGCATTTGCAATGCGCTGCGTGACGTTGTTTCTGTATTCAACACCGTTAATATATTCTGTGGTTACTGTAACGGGTGTTGCCGTCGAGTTATCAATCGTTATTTTTCGCATTTTTGCACCTGTAGCATCATACACAAACTGTATAACGTTGTTGTTAGCAAACGTAATGGTTTGTGGCAAATTTAAGAAATTATATACAATGCTGGTAATGCCTTTATTTTTATCACTGATGAGATTGCCATTCGCATCGTAGGTATAATCAATCGCTAAACCCGAGTTGGCGTATTTAAAACCTTTGGTGAATGCCACTGCATCCCCGCTCGCAACAAGTCTTCCAAAAAAATTACATAAACGTGCAACGCTCGGTTCGGTCTCTGACCGAACTGATTATCTCGTCGTCTCCTGACGACCACTAAAATTACCGCAAATTTTGTTTAAACCACCCACCAATTACCCAAAATAAATAGTGGGTGGTTTAAACTGTTTACCATTGTGCCCTCGATGTCAAAGAACTTTTCTTTTTATCTTTATAATCTCTTACACTTAATCCAGCGTTACGAGCGTTTTTTTTAGTTTAGTGACGCTTATTTCGAGCGGTTATTAAAAAATGAATGGACTATAAACCCTTTCATTTTCTAAGAAAGTATTCATGATAATTTTGTAAGATAAAATTTTTGAATCAAAATTATCGTTGCCTTTACAAGTAACTTCAAATAATTTACCACTATTCAACCTAGTATAAAAATGCAAATAATAAAATTGGTTGTTAAGTGAATCCTTTAAAAGATATTCGTCAAGATAATAAGCTCTAAATCCTTTTTTTTCATTCATTCTTTTAACATCAAATTTATATTTATTTTCAAGGAAAAATTTATTTGATTCTATAAAAATATCTTCTAAATCAACCTTTCGATTTTTGTTATCCGGATTATCTATAATAAAAGTTACAATACTCAAATAATCGTTTTGATTTAAAAGAACTTTAATAAAGTAATCAGAGTATTTTAAACTATCCACTCCAAAAGGTATATTTGTTTTTAACTTAAACTCGGAATTCTCTACAATTGTCCAATTTTGCGGTTGTAAAACTCCTCTTTTTTTAATAGTCCAATCTCCATATCGAACACCGTCTTTATACTCACCTGAATCAACAGAATTTTGTAAAAAATTATAAATTTTCCACTGACCTTCTTCATTAAATAAATGTCTTTTACCTTCAGCTGTAAAGTCGATATTAAAAAACTTTAAATTATAAATTTTGCTGGAATCAGAGCAAGAGAAAAAAACTAACAAAAATATAATTACAAAAATGTTTTTCATAATATAGTTGATGATTTAAAATGAAACTCCTACTGAAGTTGATACTTTTACTTTTGGTGATACTTCTTTTTGGACACCTACTTCTAAAGAAACTTTATTTTTACTATCAACACTAGCTGCAGCGGTTACTTTAGTAGTACTTTTAACTGGCCCTGCATTTCCGCTTACAGTGATCGTAGTTACACTTTTTTTATCTACCGATACACCTACGCCAACACTCACAATCATTTTTCTATAAACCCCAGATGCTTCTACTTTAGAACTTACTTTCGAACCATCTTGGCCATTTGTTTCGAGCTGCTATGAAATTAATTGTTGCCTAAGATAAAAAGATAAAATAACCAATATTAACGACGCCCAAAAATAAATTGGAAATAACCATTTTATTTCTTTCCTTTTTACAATTGAGAATAGCTTTAAATATCTTTTGTCAAAGTAAATATAAAAATAATTGATTAATAAAAGGGCTAAATAGAAAGTTAAATAAATAGTTCTTGACCCTGTTCTCAGATATGGAATAGGACAAATAGCAATATCCCATAAATTTAGGAGAACAAATAAATTTAAAAAAAAAGGTAATGGAGCGAAAGAAACCGAAGAGAATAGAGCTGATATTTCACTATTGTCTTGTCTTAAAAATCGTTCGTAAAATTTATAATTTACATAAACTATGAAATTCATAAAAATAAGATTTACTGAAATATACAACTATTTATTCGATTGATTGTAATCATAGACAGCTGTGCCAATAAAATAAACTGCACTAACTCCCAAACCAATTGGACCACCCCAAACACCCACTCCTGTCATTATTAAATCTGCAGCACCTCTACTGTAACTTTTTCTCCCAGCAGCTACATCCGAAACGGTTGTAATTGCACCATAAACGGCTAAACCTCTACCTGCAAATCGCCCTACTAAATTTATTGTCGAACTAGCTTTAAGTGAAGTTTGATATCCTGTCGCCCCAAATGTTGCTTCAAACCCAGCTTTCATATTATTTAAACTTTCTAGCCTTTTTAACTGGTTTGCAGCTTTTGCCGTATTAAGTTCAGCCATGCCAGCAATCGTACCTCCTTGATTTAAACTAACTTGAGCCCAAATTGGCAAATTTGCATTAAAATCTGAAGGAGCAGTTACAACTGGATTTTTTTTGCCTGGATCGTCTCCACCACCTTTAGTTTCACCAGCTTTTCCTGCAAGTACCATTCTATCTTCACGTCTATATTCTTGAAAATTACTTTTCTTTCCTTCAGGATCACTGAATAATTGAGAGTTA
>JAYVVO010000040.1:0-6544 GCA_043786955.1 Saprospiraceae bacterium | reverse complement strand
GCATAACATTTGAACGGGGTTTCAGGTTGTTGATGTCAACTTATCAGTCGGTTTTGTACCGACACGCACGCCAAATGGTTTTTGACCACGAAGATGCGAACGACGTTATACAGAATACTTTTATTAAGGTGTATAGAAACATTGCACGTTTCGAGAAAAAATCGAAATTATATACTTGGTTGTATAGAATTGCAACCAACGAAGCGATTACTTTTTTAAACGCAAAAAATAAACATCCTACAAGCCAAATTCACGAAGGTGCGGGTGCACTTTATGCCGAAACACTCAAGGCTGATGTGTATTTCGAAGGAGATACGCTCCAAATGAAGTTACAGCAAGCTATTGCCGAACTACCCGATAAACAACGTGCTGTTTTTAACTTACGGTATTTTGAAGAAATGCCTTATGAAGAGATGTCGAAAATTATGGAGACATCGGTTGGTGCTTTGAAAGCATCGTACCACCATGCAGCAAAAAAAATTGAACTTTTTTTAACCGCATCTGATACTATTTAGTGTAGGTGCGTCAATATACTAATAGGTTTTTAATAAACCATAATGCTTGAGAAATGAATAAAATTAAAATAGAAATTCAAAAAGAGCTTTTAGAAATAGCACCCACTTTAGCGCGGTTGCGCGAAAAGAATACAGTTGCACAGTTTGTAACACCGCCGCATTATTTCGATACGTTGGCAGATAATGTTTTGAATAAAATTAGCTCGGAAACATCAGCTACTAGCTATCAGCTTCCGCTCTCGAATAATTACTTAAAGCTCATCACTCAAAGCTCAAAGCTCAAAGCTCAAAGCTCAAAGCTCATGTCGATTGCAGCAACTTTCGTCATTGCCACAACCTTAGTTTGGCTGGTTCCGAAAACATTTAATAGTTTTAAATCGGGATCAGGAATTGTGAATGCATCCATAGATTATTCACAACTGAACGAAGAGGATATACACACGCTTATAAACGAAAGTAAAACAGAATTAGATGCAGATTTTTTGACCGATAAACTCGGCGTGACAGAAAAAGAACTTTCTTGGAACGCGCCTGAAAATGCCGTAAATAATTCGGAAGAGAACTTAAACGATGCCATAGATAAATACATAAAAGAGAACGACACGCCTAATAATCTCTAATAGTTAGTCTCTAGCATATTTCATTAATTTAATAATTTGAGATGAGAAAAATTTTTATGGTAGCTGTTTGGGCTACATTATATTTCACTTCGGCGTTTGGTCAGAATGAAAATGCTAAAGATAAAATTGAGGCAATGCGCATCGGTTTTATTACTCAACGTTTGGCACTTACGCCAGAAGAGTCGCAACAATTTTGGCCGCTTTACAATCAATATAACGACCGATTAAAACAAATTCGATTAGACGCTAAATCGCAGCGCCCTTTGATAACCTTGAACGACGAAGAGACAGAAAAATTTATCATGTCTAATTTCGATAAGGATATTAAACAAATTGAACTAAAGAAAGAGTATTTTGTAAAATACAAAAAAATTCTCAACGTGCGTCGCGTGGCATTACTCCAAACCGCCGAGCGTGATTTTGTGGAACAAGTACTCAAAAAATGGAAAGAGAATAATATGAAGCCTAAACAATAATATATTGAGGTGGACTTTTTTGAAAAAAATTTAGGAGATTTTTTCTTGACAGAATAATTTCTTTTTAAACTTATCTCGAAGTGAATTTGAGAATAAAGTTTTAAAAAAAATTATTCTGTTTTTTGTTTCTATCGAAAATGCGTGACCACCACATAAATTTGCACAGCGAATTTTTATTTTCAAATCGATTTTTAAAGCGCCATCTGTTCCTTAATGAGCAGAGTACTCTTATCTTTGTCGCGCTCAATAAAAATTATGCCATACGATATACCATCTGTAAAATACAACGCGGATAATCTTATTCCTGTCATCGTTCAAGATATTGCAACATTGCGGGTGCTTATGTTGGGCTACATGAACGCCGAAGCATTGGCTCAAACGTGTTCTACAGGAAAAGTTACGTTTTTCAGTCGCTCAAAAAACCGCATTTGGGTGAAAGGCGAAACATCCAAAAATTATTTACATGTACATTCGCTCAGTGCCGATTGTGATTTAGATACACTCCTTATTAAAGCGCATCCAGATGGACCTACGTGTCACACTGGTGCCGATACATGTTGGGCTGAAAAAAATACACCCAGCGATTTACAATTTCTGACGCAACTTAGCGACGTGATTGAACAGCGCAGTCATGGTGGTGAACACAATGCCAAAAGTTATACAAGTAGTTTATTCGCACGCGGCATCAATAAAATTGCACAAAAGGTCGGCGAAGAAGCCGTTGAACTCGTGATTGAAGCTAAAGATAATGATCCAGATTTATTTTTGGGTGAAGCTGCGGATTTACTTTTTCATTACATGGTGCTGCTGCGCGCAAAAAATTTCTCTTTAACCGATGTAGTGAAGATTTTGAAAAAAAGACACCAATAAATAATTATCAGTCGAAAAAATAATGAACACGCTAATTAGTTACACTGCGTTTTTTTAATAAAAAATAAAACGGAATCCCGATAAGCAAAATTAATAAACCGCGACCTGAATTTTCCGTTTTTGTGATGAGTAAAATTGAGCAAATACTCAAACACAAGAAAATAAATAACGCAGGTAAAATAGGATAACCCCAAACTCTATAAGGTCGTGGCAGATTCGGTTCTTTAATTCTTAAAATAAAAATCCCGATGGCAGTGATTGCCCAAAACAAAAGCGACACAAAAATGACGTAATCTAACAGCGCGGAATAAGTTCCAGAAAGGCACAATAAACTTGCCCATGCGCATTGAATCCAGAGCGCGAACGCAGGTACTTGCGCTTTATTAAGCTCACCTGTTTTTTTGAAAAATAAACCTTCTTTTGCCATCGCGTAGGTTACGCGCGCGCCAGAAAGTATCATGCCCGAGTTGCAGCCGAAAGTTGAAATGATTACTAAAATTGCCATGATAGCGGGTGCCGCGCCTTCAAAAATTTGCGAAGCCGCCGCCGTTCCGACCAAATCATTTTTGGCAAACATTATGCCGCGCGCTACATCATTCGCGCCGTTCGAGTTTCCGTGCAGTGGCAATAAATTTAAATAAGCGATGTTCGCCAAAAAATATAAAACGGTGACAGTTAATGTGCCGACAGCCAGACTGAGCGGTATATCGCGTTTTGGGTTTTTCAATTCGCCCGCAATAAACGTCACGTTACTCCACGTCGTACTCGAAAATAAAGCGCCGATAATAGCCGTTCCGAGAACTAAAACTAAACCCACGCTTGACGCGGCATCATGCCAAGTTATCATTCCAGGTTGTGATTCAAAATGCCAAGCATCTTTAAAATTTTCCGCTAAACGACTCGGATTGGCGACTATTAATCCCAATGCAATCAGTAAAAACAGTGCAATGGTTTTTGCACTCGTGAAAACACTTTGAATCCATTTTCCACTTTCTATGCCACGCGTGTTTATAAAAGTTTGTGTGACTATCATCACAATTGCTAAAATTTGAACTGTACTCACTTTTATAAAACCATCGAAAATATAATTTTGTGTACTGATGCCTGGAATAAAAAACCCGACATAACGCGCAAACGCGACCGCAACTGCCGCAATAGTACCTGTTTGCTCGACCATGAAAAATCCCCAACCCCACAAAAAAGCAAAAAAAGAATTGTACGCCCGCTTGATATAAATAAATTGCCCGCCAGCAAGCGGCAACATTCCGCCGAGTTCGCCATACGTTAAAGCACCCATCACAGTAATTAATCCTGAAATAAGCCAGAGCAACATCAACCAGCCTGCACCACCAACGTATCGCGCCATTTCTGCACTGACTAGAAAAATACCTGAGCCAATCATTGACCCCATGACGATGAACGTGCCATCTATCCAAGTGAGTGAACGTTTAAATTCTTGCGGTTGGTTTTCAGAAACGGTGGTTGGCTTTTCGATCACGAGTTGATTTTAATTTAAATTATGTTCACAAATATAGAAAACTTTGCGAAATAATACGCTAATAAATTTATAACTCTATTTCTGATGACATGGCTCAATTATAATACAATTGGTAAATTAAAGGTGCAAGTGCAAGAAGTTAAAATATAGTCTTATCTACCGCTTTTTGTTTTAAAATTTTAGGCACTCTAAAGCGCGGACCGTACAGTTTTTCGTATTCGGCGCAGCGCGCAATAAATGCTTCGATGCCATAATGATTGATGTATTGAATAACGCCACCTTTGATGGCAGGAAATCGCCAACCGAAAATACTACCGACGTTGGCTTCCGCGACGGATTGAATGACGCCTTCTTGCAAACACCACAACGCTTCGAGCGATTGTACAAAAAGTAAACGTTCAATTAGGTGTTCGGCATCGAAAGTGGTTTGCATCGTTTTATTTTCACTTAAACCTTTCCATAGCGTGCGCGTTTGCGCGTCGGTCGAATAATCGTAAAAACCAGCGCGCACGTATGCGCCGTTGCGTCCGATATTCATTAAATATTCTAATAAATTGGCAGCTGGATGGCGAATGTATTTTGGTCCGTATAATTCGGCGGCTTGTTTTTCAAATTCAGAAATTAGATCGAGCGAAAGATCATCCGCCCAACACAACGGACTTTGCAACATGCCACTTTGAATACCTAAGTTTTCAATCAGTGCCGCAGGATAACCTTCGTCGAGCATCGCAATGCCTTCCAAAATATACGTGTTGCGGACACGTCCAGCAAAAAAACCCCAACTATCTTTCACGACAATCGGTATTTTTTTTATCAGTTTAACGAAATCAATGGCGCGCGCAATCGTCTCAGAGCTTGTATTTTCGCCACGCACTATTTCAACTAAAGGCTCTTCATCAACGGGACGAAAAAAACGCAAACCGCAAAATTGCTCCGAGTGTGCCGACGTTTTAGCGAGTTTATTAATCGGTATTGAGTTTGTGTTCGATGCGACTAAGCAATACTCGTCAATGAAAGGTTCAATTTCTTTGATGACTTTCGATTTCAACGCCTGATTTTCAAATACGGCTTCAATGACGATGTCGCAATTTGTAAATTCGGTTGCGCGCTCGGTGGCAGTAATGCGTGTGAGCATTTCTTTAGCTTCCACGCTACCCAATTGATTTAGTTTTACCAAACCATCCAATTTTTTTTCGGCGTAATTTTTTCCTTTTTCAGCAACCGATCGTGAAATATCTTTTATCACAACGTTTAAACCAGCTTGCGCGCAAGCATACGCAATGCCTGATCCCATTAAACCTGCACCGATAACGCCAACTTTTTTAGGTCTGAATTTACCAAATCCTTTTGGTCTGTTTTGCCCGTTTCGAACAGCTTGTGTGTCATACCAAAAAGCGCGCATCATATTTTTAGCTTCTTTGGTTAAACAGACTTGCGCGAAGTAGCGACTTTGAATTTTGCAAGCGGTATCGAAATCAACGGTGCTCGCCTGAGAAAGCACGTCGAGAACGGCTTCATAAGCGGGATATAAATTTCTATGGCGTTTGAACTGCTCGCCAATAAGTTTTCGTATGGCTTCGTTCACATTTTCGCTCGTTGATTCGGCGTATGTTTGGTTTGGCTTTTCATCCCAAGGTCTGCAACCTTGGCGATTTTCCATTAAAAATAATTTGGCTTTCGCCATCAGATCGCGTTCATCCGTTGCTAAGTCATCAATAATACCGACACTTAGTGCTTCTTTAGGCGTATAATTTAAACCATCGCACAAAACGTGATACGCTTTTTCGATGTTGAGTAACCACAGTAACCGCACAATTTCGCCACCGCGCGGAATAATTCCGAGACTTGTTTCGGGCAAACCTAATTGTATGTGCGATTTATCAATCGCAATTCTGTGATGACACGCCAACGAAAAACCAAAACCCGAACCTAATGCAGAACCGTTCAATGCGGCTACAACCGTTACGCCTGGACTTTCTAAATCGCGAAAAAAATGTGTGAGTGCTTGTGAACTTTCATGCAATGCCACAGCATCGTTGCTGTTATAAAAAAATTCCACACCGCCACCCACTAAAAATTCTTGTTTCGCCGACGTAATTATAACACCGCGTAATTCGCCTTTGTCGCGCTCTTTTTGCAGATGTTGCAGCAGTGGCACAAACGTTTGTGCAATATCTTGGCTCAAAACGTTTTGCGTTCCACCCGACATATCGAGCGTGAGGGTGACAATATTATTGGTGTCTTTTTCGTAGCGTATCATACAAATTATTTATCGGCGCGCAAGCCGTTTTCGTAGCGAACTATAAACGCATCGCTCAGTGCACGACTTTTTACTTTTTTCAACACCGAAATAGCTTCAGTATAAGTGTTTTGCTGTTTTAATAAAACCCGCGTATAGGTTTTGCCATTCACTGTTGCGCGCTCTGTGTCAAATTCTCCCATATCTTCAACGCGTTGTAAACGGCGTTGGCTGTTGTAATCGGGTGTTTCGTAAGCCAAAACTTGCACGCGGTAACTCAACTTTGAATTAATATTTTTTCCCGCTGACGATTGTTTTTTTTCCTG
>JAYVVO010000039.1:0-6551 GCA_043786955.1 Saprospiraceae bacterium | reverse complement strand
CGATAAGCAACAGAAACACATAGAAAACAACGTCAGGGTTAATCGCATTTGGGTTGCACTAATTACAAGATTATAAAGTTTTTTATAAAATCTGTTCTTTAGTTCAGGAAGTCTAAAATTAAACAAATTAATTGTTTTCTATCTGCAAGTTACGAAATTATTTTTTAGAAAAATAAACTTGACGCAACAAAATAAATTTTGTGCCCACTTTTTCGATTTACTTAATTCACGTTAGGCAAGGTGCAGCGCACATCAACCTTTGTAGAATACTGTAAATAAAGTTTTGTAAGGTGCAGCGCACATTAACTTAAATCAAATTTTGTTAAGTTGCTCTGCACCTTTCTACTTTCCTTTACTTACTTAAAACTCACCAATTCAATATCGAAAATAATCGGAACACCACCAGGAATACTTCCTTGACCAGAACTACCGTAACCTAAACTTGACGGAATAAGTAAATGCCCTTTACCACCTTTTTTAAATTTTGGAATACCAATTTGCCAACCTTGAATAACATTCGCTAATGGAAAAGTCTGAGCAACACCTCCACCGTTATCAAAAACTGTTTCATTAGTAAGGTAGCCATTATATTTTACTGTTACAGTACTTGTCGAAGATGGATAACCGCCAGCACCCAACGCCGTAGTATCTTGGACATAATATAAACCTTGCGAAGTCGTTGATGCGATCCAACCTTTTTTAGCAATGTAATCCAACATCTGTTGATCTTCTGAAACAGTTTTACTGCAAGAAGCCAAAAGCGAAATCGCTAATCCAAAAATCAAGAATGCACTAATGTGTGTGAGTTTCATACCTACTATTTAAATTTTTCGCAAAAATAGAACGAATTACGCTTTGAATGCCCATTTCATTTTTTAAAATTTTCTTAAAAAGAAAAAAAAGTGCTAATTTTGCAAAATTATTAGACTTGGTAGCTCAGCTGGATAGAGCAACTGCCTTCTAAGCAGTAGGTCATTGGTTCGAATCCAATCCAGGTCACATTTTATTTAAGCAATAAGTAATAGGGAATAAGGAATAGGGAAAATTATAAAATTACATTTCGCTATTTTTTATTCCCTATTTTTTTATCCGAGAACAAGGGCTTTCTTATAAAAAATTAAAAGGTAATTTTTTGAGAATTAAACCTAATTTGATTTTTACAGGAAAGCCCCAATCCGATAACGAACTAATGATAGGGAATGATGATTGAGAAATAAAAGTTTAAATTTCATTTTGAAATTCGTCTCGTTTTCATTTTGAATTTCGTTTTCGTTTTCATTTTCATTTTCGTTTTGGATTTCGTTTTGATTTTCGTTTTCGTTTTCGTTTTGATTTTCGTTTTGATTTCGTTTTCGTTTTCGTGGGACTTCGCCCCACGCTAAAACGTGTCGCGCTTTCAGCGATCTTTAAAATTATTGTATTCACTTTTCCTTATTCCCTGTTCCTTATTCATTATTCCTTATTTTCTATTCCCTATAATAATGTATTGGCTTAAAACATTTGGTCGCATTTTTTTAAAATTTCTATTTCGGCTTTGGCTTGCACATTTAGTTTATACCATCATTTTAATTTGGCTTCCTGTTTACACAACACCAACAATTATAGCGCACGCCATAACAGGAACAAAAATTAAAAAAACGTGGAAGTCGCTGCCTAATATTTCTGAAAATTTACAAAAATCAGTCATCGCTGCGGAAGACCAAGCCTTCGATGATCATTTTGGTTTTGATTTAAAAGCGATTGAACGCGCCATCGAATATAATAAAACGCACACGAATAGAAAAAAAGGAGCGAGTACGATATCGCAACAAGTCGCGAAAAATGTTTTTTTGTGGCAACGCCGCGATTTTTTGCGCAAAGGTTTAGAAGCCTATTGCACTTTTTTAATAGAACTGCTTTGGAGTAAAGACAGAATTTTAGAAGTCTATTTAAATGTAGCGGAAATGGGTGATGGCATTTATGGTGCGGAAGCAGCAGCGCAAATTTATTTTAAAAAACCCGCGAGTAAACTAAACTTGAACGAAGCTGCACTCATTGCTGCGTGTTTGCCGAATCCTCTTCATTTTAAACCCGATGAGCCTTCTGATTATATGATCAGTCGCAAAAACTGGATTGTGAACCAAGTAAATAATATTAATTGGGAATAAAAAGCTAAGAGATCAATCGAATCCGAATCGCCGTTTTTACCCATGCGGTAAGATAATCCAGTTGTGAAAACTTGTTTGAAAACAATGCTCAAATTCACATCGGCATTGAAAGGTGCGTTGGGAACGTATTTTATAAGTACAGAAGGTTTTAAATACAAATCGCGTTCGAGTTCTACATTCGCACTCGCCATAGCGTAATAGTGGCGTTTGATGTTTGTGATATTCACTGTTCCGTTGACAGATGCCGTTGCAACAGTTTGATTCATGTTGGGGACAGAAGAATTTACCAAAAATTACCTTATTTAAGATTCTTTTTTAAATTTTTAGAAGCATTTTATTTTAAAAATTATCAAGCCAATTATATCGGTTAAAGCAATCCATGTCCATTGCACACAGCAAATTAAAAAAATGAATTAGTTGATTAAGGCTTGTGCTGTGCGCCTAAAGCGTTTAGAAAACAAAATGTAGAGCCTATTGGCAACTCCTAAATTAATTTTTATACCTACAAAACTTTAAGGACATTGAGAATTTAAGAGCGCGCCAGTAGTAATATTATTTTAAAGTTTTTTTTGATTTTTAGAATTAAAACTACGCGCTATTAAAACCAAATCTGAACGCGCTTGCAATAAGTAAATTCGCTGCAGCGCGTAAGCATTTAGAATTTTTTGCAGTAAAATTTACAGCGATTAAGACGTTCTTATTTTATATTTTAGTTTTGTGTTACATTTAAATAATTCGTAGGCTTTTTTGTTTGTTGGTCGTCAGGACACAGTAGAATAATTTGTGCAAATCTAAGGACGTTGCCCAAGCATTACCGTTTGGAAATAAATGGTCGGCGAGAGAGTTTAAGAAACTTTAATGAGTTTGTAAAACTTTTTTGGTGAGCAATAAATCGCCACTAAAATTAATAATAGTGTTGCAAAACTAACCAACCTTAAGTGTTGACCTATGCTATAGAATTTCCAACCAAGAATATCAGAACCGTTAAGTGGCAAATAGACTATCATGTCAATCACAAAAATTATAAAAATGAATGTGTAAGTTTGTGAAAGTGCTTTTTTGAAAGTTGCCAAATAAAAATAAAGCAAATAACAAACCAATGGACAGCACAACAGAAAACCATATTTATTTTGGTGCGGCATGATTAAAGGAATGATGAAGCAGCAGTAAGAAATTTCCCAAAACGATTTGAGTCTATTGGGTTCTTTAACAAATGGTCGCGATTGAAAAAAATATAAAGAAAGAACTAAAAATTCGATTCGTACAATATCCACAATCGCATTTACTGTTGAAAAAGTCTTTACAAAGTTTTGTTTGTACGGTAACTCGCCGTCTGCTGGCATTAAATAAACAGAAAGTAATCCCGCCAAATCGTGAAAACCTAATGGTACTTCAACGACCAATTCAAAATTATTTGGGTTGATGAGCAGAAACCAATTTTTGAGTAAGAAAAAATTATAATCGAAACCAATAAAAACTCTTGGAAGAATGAGCAATGCCAAAAATATTAGCAAAGTAAAACCCAACATTTTAAAATATCCTCGATAAAATAAATACGAGAGTATTAAAAGTGGCATGAGTTTAATGACCTTATCCTATCGCATAAAATGCCTTCGCAGCCACGAACCCTCGATATAGTGCAAAAAACCTAATCATTCCTAAATAGAGCGTTTTTTCGCCTGGGTTTCGCTGTTGATTTGTTTGTTCAAATCCTGCTAGCCCAGCTATGGCTTTGATGAAATTATCAACCGTTATTATTTTATTTTTGGTAACTACTTCTAAAACTTCAATGCTTTGTCCGTCAAAATAATCTTTCGCTGGAGTTTTTGATTCTAAATGCCCAATCTATATAACCACAATAAATGCCAAACGATTATTGAGTAAATTTGTTAAAGACTGAATCCAGCGTTGCACGTTTTGGGACATATTGGGAGCGAGCGGGTATCTTTCAAAACTATTTGACTATTCCCAGTCTAACGGATTAGAGTTGATTACTAAGGTGCGAAAAAATATGAAAAGTAAACTTCAAGATCCAGAAGACCTATTGTTGCTAAAAAAAAGAGGCGTGATAGAATCAATTTTTGACATTTTAAAAACTGTTTGTGACTTAGAGCATATCAGACAAAGAAATGTAGAAAATTTATTTGGAAATACTTTACCGCTTTAGGAGAATATCACTTTATGGATCGTAAGCCATCTGTGATTATTCCAAGTGAAAAATTAAATTAATTCCGAGTTCACGTTATTTAGCTGCTTGGTCTTTAACAAACAAGAATGTAAATTTTTCTATCTTATCAAAGTTACATCGCCAAAATATTCTTCTTCGCCACCGTCTTTAAACCTTACTTTAAAATAGTACATATACACATCGGGTGGTGCATTTTTTTCATTGAAATTACCATCCCAAGATGTAGCAGGGTTAACGTTAGTGGCAGAAAAGAATTGAATGCCTGCTCTGTTAAAGATTTTAAAATCAATTATACTTGTCACGGTGCTATCAGAAAAGAGGCCAAAAACATCGTTTGCATTATCACCATTCGGTGAAAAAATATTAGGGATGTAAGTGGTGCGCGTTCTATCTACGTCAATAAAAGTACGTGCTTGCGTATAACATTCGGAACTATCATAAGCGGTAAAAAGAATAAAATTTGGAAACTTGGGTTTTGCAAAAGTAGTCGTGCAATTATTACAACTAACGTTTTCGCTTTCGCGCCAAGTCACGCGTCGGGGTAAAAAATTTAAATTGGGAATAAGCAAAACGCTATCGCCAACTTTAATTTTAAAATGTTGTGGTAAATCGGCATGCAGATTAGGCGGCGTTGGTACAAAACTTACAACCACTGTTGCAATGCTATCGCAACCCGATCTTGAAAGTTCGTGCTTTGTTTCGTTTTTAATTTTACTACTGTCACAAGTTGTGAAATGAAAGAAAAAGGAGTCCTGTTTCCACTGTGTGAGATTCAGAATGATCGTGCTATCGCAACCTAAAATATTATTTATAGTTCGATAATACACGCCTTCGGTATTCAGGTTCAATTCACCAAAAGAAAAATAACTATTCCGACAAATAGTTTGATTTAAAAACGTAGAGTCAACCCGTTTTTTATTGATGATTACGTTGTATGTAATTGTGCTATCGCAACCGTATAAATTTTTCTGTACGTTTTGGTAAACGCCAGTTTTAGAAACATGTGTATTGCCGACTAAAAAATAATTACCCTCGCAAACAGGAATATTCACACTAACGTTATCGCTTAATCGCGGTGCCGATTCTGTTCTCAGAATAATAAGGGAATCGCATTGACCTGCTTTGACCTGGTAAAATGAATCCGCATGTGCAGTAACTTTCGTGCATTGATATAAAAAACGCTGTGCAGTATCAATCTGTCGGGTGTATTCGGTTTTTACAACGCTGTCGCAACCGCGCGAACTATTATACATCACGCGATTAACTGTGCCCACTTTACTCACAATACAAGTTGGTTGATATAGATAAACGCTATCTGGCGAATTGAGCGAAGCGTATAAATCGTAAATACTGGCTGCACCAAAAACGGTTGTGTTGATAGAACATATCGGGTGATACGTGTTTGTCGTCCAATCAATTTCAAAAATGCGCGACTGAGGCGATTCATTTGAAATTGCAAACGTTCGGATACCTTTGCAATCTGCAAAACCTGCTAAACCAAATATCGGATCTTTATCCGCAAAAGTCAGAATGACGGGACAAAATTTTGGATTAGACAAGCTAACTCGAATCAAATCTTTTCCAGCCACCATGTACAGACTGCCTTTGTAGAAAGTTAAATCGCCAGTAGATCCTTGAAAATATTTTCCATTGATGCCAATTTTTCCAATATATTTTTCAGTATTTGTCGTTGGATCGTAAGTTACAAATTCTCCCGAAAGACTCGTGAGATAAATGGTGCCGTTTTTATCCGTTGTCATGGCATTCAACGGATCGGTTAAAGTTGAAAAAGTATGTACTAAATTTGTTGTTCCGTTTGTTGTGTCAATGCTAAAAATAGCATTTTTTGTGATAGCATAAAACCGTCCGTTCGGATGATATGTAATATCTCCATAAACAACACCAGACGAGCTACCACGCGGTGTAACAGAACAATCTTTTAAATCTATCTTTAACAAACTTCCTTTAGCACTAATGACAAAAAAATCTTGCCCAAAAAGCGAAACACTACTTAGAAGCGTGGCAAAAAATAATTGAAAAAAACGAAAAGTCATAGTGCATCTTTAATCTTGCGTTTAAGAATTGCGGTAAAGAAATTCTTGATTCAAAATTAGTATCATTGAGGTTCAAAACAAATTAAATTTCCATAAACAACAAAATTTTAACGTTTAGCAAACTGCAAAAGTATTTAACCACAAAGAACACAAAAAAAGTCA
>JAYVVO010000038.1:0-2261 GCA_043786955.1 Saprospiraceae bacterium | reverse complement strand
AATTTCATGTCCAACGAAAAAAATATACGCGAAAGTACGCGCCTTATTGCAGGTGGTATTTTTCTAAATATTTTTCTGACCTTGGTGAAAGCCACTGTCGGAATACTCGGTAATTCGTTTGCTTTAGTCGCCGATGCAATTGAATCGGCGACTGATATTTTCAGTTCCATCATTGTTTATGTAGGAATACGCACTGCCTCGAAAGCACCCGACGAAGATCATCCGTATGGTCATGGTCGCGCTGAATCTTTAGCCGCTATTATTGTTTGTGTTTTTCTTATTGGCGCATCGTTTCTGATAGCCACGCAAGCCGTGCGCAACATCATGACACCCCACCAACTGCCAAAAGCATTCACTTTATACGTGCTGGTAGTTGTTATTATTTTAAAAGAAGCCTTGTACAGGCGCTTAAACAGAAATGCGCGCGAAATAAACTCAACTGCTGCTCGGAGTGATGCGTGGCATCATCGCAGCGATGCAATAACGGCTTTTGCGGCGGCTATTGGCATTTCGATTGCTTTAATTATGGGACCCGGTTACGAAATGGCGGACGATTGGGCAGCTTTAGTAGCGGCTGGCATTATTTTATTTAATGCCATTCACATTTTTAAACCCGCTTACGATGAATTGATGGATAGAGCACCCGACGAAAGTTTCATCCTAAAAGTGCGCAGCTTAGCCAAGCAAATACCTGGCGTGATTGACATTGATAAATGTTTTGTACGCAAATCGGGTTTTGAAGTTTTTATTGATATTCATCTCATCGTTGATGGAAATATAAACGTGCGCGAAGGTCATCGCATCGGGCATGAAGTGAAAGATTATATAAAATTGAAAATCCCATCCGTTTTCGATGTGCTCACGCATATTGAACCGGCGCGATAAACGTTTGAGAACTTTTGATTAAATCTCACCTAAATATGTAAATATGAAATACACTGCCTTGTTGGTTGTTCAAATCTTTTTGAATGTGTTTTGTTCAGCTCAAACTAAAAAGCCTGAATTTGAATTTACACTATATGGTGAAGATGCCAAAGGACATAAAGACAGTGTAGCTTTTGGATTTGACCACAATGCACGAAAAGATTTAATTTTGGACACAACTTACAGTGATAAGGATATTTCAAATATTAAGTATGACACCGTTTTTGAAATGCGTGCTCATAAAATTACGTATTTACAATCACTTTTTGGTACTGATACATATTACCGAAATGGTGTATCAAAACACGTGACAATATTTTATTCAAACCGTAGGGATAATAACGGTAACTCATTTGCCAGTTGTATTCCTTACGGTTTAAGTAATCCGGGATTTATTTTAATGCGGGTGAAATATCCGCCATTAAAATTGAGATGGAATAAAAAATACTTTAGTAATAAAGATGTCGATTCGTGTCTTGGATCTAGCTTTCTTATTTCGAATGAAGGTTTAATTCAGGAATATCCTCCAAGTGCCAGACCAGAGACAGTGTATTTGGGTAAAGACTCATTTTTAATAGATACGCTTCGAAGGTATGTCGGTGTTCCAATGTCTAATATCGATATCAAATATTCGAATGGCTCCGTAGATTCATTGGAATTTAATTACTTATTTCAATTTGTAAATAGCGGTGTCAGCGTTTCTGTAACCGATGTGGCAATTCCTATTAGCAATATTTATCCTAATCCTTGTAAAGATCAGTTACACTTTTTTATTCCTAATTTTAATGGCAATAATTCTGAAGTAAAGGTTTACGATATTAATGGCAGGTTTTTAAAAATGAGTTATACTTCTTTTGGCGGTTTAATTTCAATTGATGTAACAGGTCTTAATACGGGAGAGTATGTTTCGGAAATTATTTCCCAAGATGGTAAACATTATGTGGGAAGATTTGAAAAAGTGGAATAATGTTTTTTATTTTTTTTAAAGCCGTTTTACATATCTTCCTCCTGTTACATACAAATTAACCGCGTGCGTTTATTGCCGCGTTATTTTATTTTTTCTGTCAACTATCGTTTTTAATTTTCGCAAAAAAAATTTCACTGTGAATTATGCAATTTAAAATCCAAATTGTGTAAACGCGCTTCATTAAAACGCAATCATCTTTGTACTCAGTAATATTAATTTAAATAAATATTTTTTATGAAGACAGAGAACGAGCTTAATCTGGATATTCTAACCATGACTTTGAAGATTAGAACATTGTATCCTGAACTCTCGAAGTATATTTTAGAGATGCCTATTACGATACCGAATAAAGCGAATCCTGAAATGAACA
>JAYVVO010000037.1:0-2264 GCA_043786955.1 Saprospiraceae bacterium | reverse complement strand
GTTATTGCTTTACAATGGAATTGTACATCACTCAGAAATGCGGGCAGTGCCGTCGGAAACGCACTCCTTCCCGATGTGAGTGCCGATGCAACACTCGGTAAACAAACGTCGGATGAAATTGCCAAAGATCCGAAAAAGTTTCCTTTGTTACCAGAAAAAGGTAACGAAGAAGTTTATGGTTACGTGCGTGGCATAAAAAACAAACTTTTAGCAACGGGCAATGTGGAACACGCTAAAGATTTTCTTTGGGAAGTAAAAATTATTAACGACCCGAAAACACTCAATGCATTTTGCACACCAGGCGGATACATTTATGTTTACTCGGGCATAATTAAGTATCTCGATTCAGAAGATCAACTCGCAGGAGTGATGGGACACGAAATGGGACACGCCGCAAAACGCCATTCCATGAAACAAATGTATGAGCAAAACGCGCTCAGTTTTGGTTCTTTCATCGCAGCCTATGTATTGGGCATTAAAGATTCTACGACTGCCAGCACCATCAGCGGGATAACTACATCGCTCGTTGGATTGAGATTTAGTCGCAGTCATGAAACCGAAGCAGATCAAATGAGTGTGAATTATCTCTGCGGTACAGAATATAATGCAGCCGGCGCAGCAGGATTTTTCAAAAAAATTGGCAATAGTTCAACCACACCCGAATTTTTAAGTACGCATCCAAGTCCACCGAACCGCGTAGAAAATATTACAGCGAATGCAAAAGCATCTGGTTGTACAGGTAGCGCCACCAACACCGCGCGATACCAACACATCAAAAGTTTATTGCGCTAATTGCGGTGTTCATTTATAGTTGTTCGTTGTTCGTTTGTAGGTTCAAATAGGAACCACGAGGGGCAGCGAACAACTATTTCAAATGATTAAAGAAAAAATAAAGAAGTGTTCTGAAATACTCTCGATACTTTGCGCGGACTTAAGACATTTCAATTCCTTTCGGTGCGATTAAAAGGGAAATAGAAAGTAGCAAGCCGCGAAGATTAGTCAATTTCAATTCCTTTCGGTGCGATTAAAAGACCGAATCGCGGAGTTTACGATTTTATATTCCTCGAATTTCAATTCCTTTCGGTGCGATTAAAAGCAGCGATGCCCAACAAAATAAAAGCCAAGACCGAATATTTCAATTCCTTTCGGTGCGATTAAAAGCGGCGCGCGGTAGCGCGTCGCCTTGTGCGTTAGTGATATTTCAATTCCTTTCGGTGAGATTAAAAGTAGCAGGTCTCGGTTCTAATTTAATTTCTTTGGCATTTCAATTCCTTTCGGTGCGATTAAAGGTTTGTTGCCCTAAATAATCTTGGCTTCAAAATCGGGATTTCAATTCCTTTCGGTGCGATTAAAAGCGAGAAGTATATTTTAGGAAAATACGGACAGGCAATATTTCAATTCCTTTCGGTGCGATTAAAAGATCAACCGTTTTTTCAGCTTTTTTATTTTTAATTTAATTTCAATTCCTTTCGGTGCGATTAAAAGTACTTCGCTTTTTTCTTTATCCGATAAAGCTAAAAGTATTTCAATTCCTTTCGGTGCGATTAAAAGGATTAATGTCGTAAATAATTTCTTGAGGCTTTTCTGTATTTCAATTCCTTTCGGTCCGATTAAAAGATGCGTGGGGGCGTAACGCTATCGGCAGATTAGAAGAAATTTCAATTCCTTTCGGTGCGATTAAAAGGCGCAGGCGGTAACGGTAAACCTTTTTTCGCCAATGGATTTCAATTCCTTTCGGTGCGATTAAAAGATCAGGAAATAGTAACACAGCTCTTGGTCTTAATGCATTTCAATTCCTTTCGGTGCGATTAAAAGCGATGAAGCAGCGAAAGCGGATGCGCAACTTAAAGATTTCAATTCCTTTCGGTGCGATTAAAAGAACGGTTTGTTCCCAGGTGCCGCAGAAGCAATTGCATTTCAATTCCTTTCGGTGCGATTAAAAGTAAATAGAAGCAAGGGCAAGTTCAAAAGAAAAAAAATTTCAATTCCTTTCGGTGCGATTAAAAGCGTTGGTTTCTGGACAAAAAGCTACTGGCGAATTTTATTTCAATTCCTTTCGGTGCGATTAAAAGAGGAGAGACTATATTTATAAAAGCTACTCAAACGAATTTCAATTCCTTTCGGTGCGATTAAAAGAGTCCTGATGTTTCTTTTAAGTGCGGACGTTGTTCGTTTCAATTCCTTTCGGTGCGATTAAAAGTGCCAATTTTCGAGCCTAATAATTCGCCCTTATTTATGTTTCAATTCCTTTCGGTGCGATTAAA
>JAYVVO010000036.1:0-2265 GCA_043786955.1 Saprospiraceae bacterium | reverse complement strand
TTGGTTTGAATACGTGGCAAAGTAAAAATGCTCCACCAGCGACAGAATTTGGCGTAGGTTTATATCACACTGCCATTCTTTATCCGACGCGGAAAGATTTAGCAATCATTTTTGATAGGCTTCGAAAAGCAAATTATCCATTAACGGGTGCAACGGATCACGGTGTTTCTGAGGCGATTTATTTAAATGACCCAGACAATAATGGCGTAGAATTGTATTGGGATAAACCTAAAGAAGAATGGAAATATAATCCCGATGGTACAATAGTAATGTTTACGCACGCATTGGATTTAGCAAATTTATTAACTGAGATTAAAGCCGCATAAATTTAAATGCAGTTAAGCTTTGCGAACTTCAGGAAAGTCTGCGGAAAAACTGGTGAGGTGATATTTTCAATTAAATCTTGTCGCTCGATTTCAAACTATAAATCTAATTTTTAATTGGTATTTCAAAAAAAGTAATTATCTTTGTGTTGAATATTTACAAAATAAATTTTTAGTAAGAAATTCTCCATTTCTGATCAAACCCCATTCACTATAATTTTCTAAAAGTATATTTACAGTTTGCTTCCATAAAAATTCAAGGAGCGCTATTTAAAATAAATCAATGTTAGTAAGAGAGAAAAAAAAGCTAAATTTTAGCATGACGTATAATTCAGAGAATGAAGATATTATCATTCCTGAATACGGCAGAAACGTGCAGTTGCTCATTCGTTACGCGGAACAAGAAACTGATATTGAAAAGCAGCAAGCGATTTGTGAAGAAATTATAAATCTTATTCAACGCCTATATCCGCAGGCAAGAAATATTGAAGATTATCGCGAAAAATTATGGAAACATATCTATCGTATTTCGCGCTATCGTTTGGAAGCGAAAACGCCGAGTGGTTTAACGCCTTCGCCAGAAGATGAAAGAAAAAAACCGCAGCGTGTTCCATATCCCGTTCAGCAAAAACAATTTCGCCATTACGGAAACCATCTAATTAAGCTCATTGAAAAAGCAAAAACATTAGATGAAGGACCCGTTAAGGAAGGTTTTACGCACACCATCGGTTCATACATGAAAATGGCTTACCGCACTTGGAATAAAGATCATTACATCAGTGATGAAATTATTAAAAACGATTTAGCAACTATTTCTGATAACGAATTAGCATTGAAAGACAATCAAGGCATTGATGGACTTTCTAATGCAACACGCATAAGAAGCACGACAAACACTCGCCCGATGTCGACTACACGCGATTCACGCACTTCTTACTCGCGCGATGGATATGGTAGAACTAATAATTCTAACACCAGCAACGGTAGTAGTTTCGGTCGCGATAGAAATGACAGAAATAAACCCGCACCGACAGATAATAAGAATCGTTTTAGAAAAAAATAAAAAAGTTGTTAGTTTTTCGTTTTTAGTTGTTCGTTTGCGAGTAATCTAAGACGAACAACTAAAAACGAACAACTAACAACTAAAAATGTCTCTCTTAATACAAAACTACAAAGCGTACACTGGGCATAATGCATCTGTGTACGCTTTGTGTTTAGATGAAGTGCGCGGCATTTTATACTCTGGTGATGGTGATGGAAATATTGTAGCGTGGCAAATTGAAAATGCAGAAGGTGTTTTAGTAGCGAAAATGCCGTATTCCGTTTTTAGTTTGGCCGTTTGTTCTGAAAAAAATTTGCTCGTCGCTGGTAACAACGCTGGTGGTGTCGCTTTTATAGACTTGGTTGACAAAAAAATAATTAAGCACGTTGCGCACCACAACAAAGGCACGTTTGGAATTTTAGTTTTAGAAAAAAATATTTACACCATCGGTGGTGATGGTATTTGTTCGCTTTGGAATTTGGAAACGCTCAAAGCTGAAGTTTCTGTTCAGTTAAGCTCAAAAAATTTACGACAAATTAGTTGGTCAACGACTTTGCAAAAAATTATTATTGCTTCATCAGATGGTAACATTTATTTTCTTTCTAAAAATTTAGAGCAAGTAAATTATTTAAAAAATATTCACGACAAAGGTATTTTTACTGCACAAATTTCGACGGATGCTAAATACATATTAAGTGGTGGTCGAGATGCGCAATTGCGCTATCAACTTGTACCCGATTTTAAAAATGTTTCAGAGGGCTTAATTGCGCAGCCAAACTTTACAACTGACTTACCTGCCCATAATTATACCATCAACGCGGTTCTGCAAAACCTAAAATCGCCAAACATTTGGATTTCCGCTTCGCGCGATAGAAATATTAAAATTTGGAAAATATTACC
>JAYVVO010000035.1:0-2266 GCA_043786955.1 Saprospiraceae bacterium | reverse complement strand
AAAATGGCGATGCCGTTTTGACGCAAGGCAATTTATATGGTGGGACGACAGAACTTTTCTATAAAATTTTTGAACCGCTGGGCATAGAAATAATTATTGCCGATTTAACTACTGCTGATTCGGTTGAAGTCGCGCTCAAAAAACATAAAAATATTAAATTGCTCTATTGCGAAACACCCGCTAATCCAACCTTGGCGTGCTTAGATATAGAAATGCTGTGTTCATTAGCACATAAGAATCATGTCAAATTTGCGATTGATAATACTTTTTGTTCGCCCTATTTGCAAAAACCCTTTCTGTTCGGAGCCGATTTTATTATTCACTCAACGACTAAATATTTGTGCGGACACGGAACAACTATTTCAGGTTGCATTCTTTCGAGCGATGCGGCATTTATGAAAGATAAAATTTTTCCCGTCGTAAAATTAGCGGGTACAAACTGCTCGCCGTTCGAGGCGTGGTTGGTAAATTTAGGCATTAAAACTTTGCCGCTCCGCATGAAACAACATTGCAGCAATGCACAAACTTTGGCAGAATTTTTAGAGCAACACCCGAATGTTTCAAAAGTCAATTATCCCGGACTTAAAAATAATTCTAACCACGCCTTGGCTGCGCGACAAATGCAAAATGGTTTTGGCGGGATGTTGAGTTTTGAATTAAAAGGCGGATTCCCTTCAGCTATTGCTGCTATGAATAAAATTAAGTTTTGCAGCTTGGCACCCACATTAGGAGACGTGGATACTTTAATTTTGCATCCTGCGAGTTCGTCGCATTTGCGTGTTGATAAAGCGGTTAAAGAAAAATTTGGTATTACCGACGGTTTAATTCGCGTGAGTACGGGTATTGAAGATGTGAGCGATATTATTGCAGATATACAAAATGCTATTAATTAGTTGTTCGTTGATAGTTGATAGTTTGCGAACTATTAACGACTGTCAACCGTCAACTGTCAACTAATCAAAAATCTATTTATGATTTCTTTAGATTCTATTAAAAACATTCTGATCATGGGATCAGGCACACTCGGTTTACGCATCGGCTTGAACTGCGCGATGCACGGTTATAATGTAAAAATTTATGATCTTAGCGGCGAAATTTTAGCAAAGAATAGAAAGATTCAAGAAAAACTTTTGAAGAATTTTATTGAAAAAGGCTATTATAATTCGGATACTTTGGAAGGCGTTATGTCGCGCATTGCAACGACGACTTCACCGATTGAAGCAGTTAAAGATATTGATTTAATGAGTGAATCAGTGACGGAAAATATTGAATTGAAGCAAAAAATGTATGCGCAGTTTGCGCCGCTGTGGGAAGAAAAAACAATTCTGACGAGTAATACATCATATTTAATGCCCTCCAGTTTAGCCGATTTTACGGGCAGACCTGAATTGTTTTGCGCGCTGCATTTTCACGACGTTTTTTATATGAATGTGGTGGATGTTATGCCACATCCAAAAACGCCGCAATGGCTGATAGATTTTTTAATGGCGTTCGGAAAAAAAATCAGTCAGATTCCAGTTTTTATTAAAAAAGAAAATCCTGGCTATATTTTTAATCAGATGTTGATGGCGTTACTCGGTGCTGCGGGCGATTTAGTAACGCGCGACGTTTCGAGTATTTACGACGTGGATAAATCTTGGATGGGTAATACAAAAATGCACATCGGTCCGTTCGGTATGCTCGATCAAGTGGGATTAGATACCGCATGGCATATTGTTTCAACATTGCAAGACACAAAAAGTAAACGATTTGCAGAATTATTAAAATCGTATCTCGATCAAGGCAAACTCGGCATTAAAACAGGTGCAGGTTTTTACGATTATCCGAATCCGATTTTTCAACAACCAGAATTTTTAAAATAGATTATGGTTGTGAGTTAATAGTTGTTCGTTTAAAAACGTTCAACCTTTTTAAAACGAACAAATACCTCCGAACAAGTAATAGTCATGGCTAAAGCCAAAAAATATTCAACTTCAAACCCCAGCCTAAAGGCTGGGGTTATAAATTCCTCAGAAACTACTCAAAAAAATAACAGTTCAACTACCTTTGTCTATAGTTCAACACTTCAAAAATTTAGCATTGCATTCATCGCTGCCATGTTTTTCCCACGCGTTATCCCCGAAGGAATGTTTTTCGATGGACTTTTGTACGCATCTATCGGAAGGAATATTGCAATGGGTGAAGGCAGTTTTTGGCAACCTATTATTTCTTCGTCGTACACCATTCCGCAACATATAAATAGTATTTATTTCTACGGACATCCACC
>JAYVVO010000034.1:0-2266 GCA_043786955.1 Saprospiraceae bacterium | reverse complement strand
TTCTGTTGTGGTTCCGCTGGTCTTGTTTTCTCATTTAGCAGCTATTCGACAATTGATGAAATATGGAAGCTATAACTGATTACAACAAATGACTATAGACTTTGGAAATTAAAAGCCGATCCATAATTTTTTACTCATTGGGAATATCAAAACCTTGGGAAAATTTACAACCACATTTTAGCAAATGTGGTTGTAAATTTTATTTTTTGTTAATACTCCAAATCATCATCAGTATCTTGAGTGATGATTGCCCAAAAAACCCACATTCCAAATGTGAGAGACAAGGCGACGTAAGGAAAATAAAGAGCGAGGACAGACGCAAAACTATAAACTAAAATTCCAATAATTTGCCCTTGAATCATAGTCTTGAACCACGGCAAGTTTTTGAAATACGGCATATTGTAAAGTCATGGTAAATTATGGGTTTTGAGTTATTTGCTCGGCGGCATTGTTGGTCGCACTTCGATTTTACTCGGTAAGGTTCGCGCAGGCATTTTAATCAAGTCGTGAACAATTTGACCAATATCCTCAGGTTGAATTTTCCAAGCATCTCGCTCGTTCGGTGTGTGGTTATTAAAATATGTAGCCACTGAACCAGGCATGATAGTGCTTACTTTTATACCATCTTTTCTCAAATCCAACATAATAGCTTGCGTGAACCCGACTAAACCAAACTTGCTCGCATTATACGCCGAAGCAGACTCAAAAAAATTAGCACCTGCAAGGCTGGCGATAGAAATAAAATAACCTTTTGTAGCTTTAAGTGCTTCTAAAGATGCTTTAATGCTATAAAAAACTCCCGTTAAATTGATATCAATGGTCTCATTCCATTCTTCGGCGGATAGAGATTGAATAGGTGCAAAATGTCCTACGCCGGCATTGGCAATAAAATAATCCAATCTACCCCAAGCAGCGATAACTTGCGCGACGGCATTTTGCTGCGAAGCGTAATCGCGCACATCCGATACAATTCCGATGGCATAACCTTCTTTAATTTTATTTAAATCGGCAGCGGCAGCATCCGCACTTTCTTGCGTGCGACTTGTAATAGCGACTTTAATATTATTTTTTAACAAAACTTCCGCTACGCCGTAACCAATACCTTTCGATCCGCCTGTGATGAGTGCAACTTTTGTCATTGTTTATTTTTTTACTGAGTGAAAATTAATTTTGTAGAAATTTTTGAATAAAAATTCAGGCTATTTAAATATAATTTATAGAAAATTAGTTCTTTTATAGATGTGATTTTATAGATTTTTTCTGATTTCCTCAACTTGTTCAACCGATAAATCTGTTAAATCCGCAATTGTTTGGTTGTCAAAACCTTTAGCCATTCCTTTTTTTGCTATTTCAGCTCTAATATTATGTTGTGCTTCAGTTTGAAGCGAAAAAACTTCACTCGCTTTTAGGTGTAGGGCATCTAAATACCGATTATAACCGTATTGATCATTTTTATCGAGTCGCATCATATCGAGTACTTCACCTGCTTCTTTCAACCCTTTTGCTTTAAATTCATCTCTTACTTCGCTGTTTTTTAAAAAGTAAATCCATTCGTCTAAAGTATCCTTAGCAATGTCATTGAATTGATTGACTTTTAATAAATAATATTCTGGAAAAATATCAGAAACGTATTGCTTGGCGAAAACTTTTTTTTGTTTAGTTGATAAGTCGAGAATATCGTTTTGATGAATGCCTTTAAAATCTGTTTTGCCTTTATAAATATAATCTTCACCCTGACCTAAATCGAAATAAACAATATTTACAGAAATGACTTTTTTGATTTCAGAATACTTCTGCCCAAGATTTAAGTTTTCAGAAATACTTCTGGATACACCAAACGCCATCCTATGAAAATAATCAATTTCATAAGTGCTTTGAATTTCAATAATAATAACCTCGTTTTTAGAATTTTGAGTTAAAATGTCAACGCGATTAAATTTGTCATCAATATCCTCTTGATTGCTTTCGCTTTCTAAAATTTGATCAATCCGAATATCATCAAATAATAATTCACTCAAAAAACCTTCAAGGACACCAAAGTTGGCTTTGTTTCTCAAAAGTCGTTTAATAGCCCAATCAAACCGAATTAATTTTTTACTCACTAATTATGTAAATTATTAGCACAAATTTACAATAATTTTTTTTAATGAAATTATTTATTGATTTTTTAATGATTTACATCCGCTGAATAATCTACATCGCCCGTTTTTACACCAATGAAATCGAAAGTATTTGTTGAAGCGGTGAAATTAAAACTGTAAATAGA
>JAYVVO010000033.1:0-2270 GCA_043786955.1 Saprospiraceae bacterium | reverse complement strand
TTCAAATCCTGATGTGCATGCAACGTCTTCAAATCCTGATGTGCATGCAACGTCTTCAAATCCTGATGTGCATGCAACGTCTTCAAATCCTGAGACGTTGCATGCAACGTCTCTACCATTTGACGCAGCGCTCAATTCTGATTTTAATGAAGCCTGTGCAACCTTTACAGCCGCGGGTGATAAAGTTTTTTTTGTTAAATCGGGCGGCGAAAAAGATGTGGATATCCAATACACAAGAATATTTTACAGCAATCGAATAAATGGCACTTGGACAACGCCCGAAGTTTTAAGTTTTTGTAAAGATAAAGTGAATTATACGGCGCCACACGTTACAGCAAATGGTAAAATGCTTTATTTTTCAGCGAACGATGCAGAAGGTTGGGGTGGCTACGATTTATATTTTTGCCCACTGAGTAATGACGGATTTACAGAACCCAAACTTATGCCACGCAGCCTAAACACTATCGGTAATGAAAGTTATCCTTTTGCCGACGGTGATACACTCTATTTTGCTTCCGATTATTGGCAAGGAATGGGTGGTTTCGATATTTTTAAATCGGTACACCAAAAAAATGGCGATTGGTCAACACCCGAAAATTTAAAAGCACCCATCAATAGTGGTGCAGATGATTTTGGACTTATTATAGATAAAAGTATAGAGACGTTGCACGCAACGTCTCCACAAAAAGGATATTTTACTTCCAACCGTTTAGGTGGAAAAGGCAACGATGATATTTACGCTTTCGAGCGTTTTACGCCACCACCGCGACCTGCTGTAGTTAAACTCGACACACCTAAAACAGTTGTGCCGAGTAAATTAATTTACAAAAACACTTTGGATGTTTATGTTTTAGAAAAAATTTACGCTAATCCAGATAATCCGAATTCTAAAGTTTTAGGAAGAAAACCGCTTTTGGGTTCAACAATTAAGCTATCAACTTTAAATAGCTCAAAGCTCAACGCTCAAAGCTCAAAGCTGTTTGAAGTGAATCAAGAAGGATTCATCAATATAAATTTAGAGGACAACACCGATTATAGTTTCATTGCTAATAAAACTGATTATTTAAACAATACTGCCATTTTTACGTCAAAAGGTTTGACGCGCGATGCTGCAAATCCTGAAAAAACGTATGAGGTAGAAATTTTGTTAGAGCGAATTTTTAAAAATAAAGAAATTACTCTAGAAAACATTTATTACGATTACGACAAATGGAATATTCGTGACGATGCTAAACCCACGCTCAATGAATTGGGAAATTTGCTACAAAATAATCCAGCGATAAAAATTCAGCTTTCGAGCCACACCGATTGTCGCGGTCGCGACGCATACAATTTAACACTCAGTCAAAAACGCGCGGAGTCGGCAGTAGAATACCTTATTTCGCGAGGTATTGAAACGCAACGTTTGCGCGCGCAAGGTTACGGCGAAACACAACCTGCAGTGAATTGTGTTTGCGAAAAATGCACAGAGGAGCAACATCAAAGTAATAGGAGAACGACGTTTAAAATTCTTGAATAGTTACGTTGCTCGTTGTTCGGTTGGTAGCACTCTAAGATTAACAACTATCAACGAATAACTAACAAATAAACTACCTTAGTAGCACAAAATCACCTTTCATTCGTTCTATTCTGCCATCAATATACGTGACTTGCGCGGTGAACATATAATCGCCTGTCGGCGCATCTTTATTATTAAATCTCCCATCCCAGCCTTCGCGAATATCACTTGGGAAAATGCGCGGCGACTGATACATAAATTCACCCCACCGATTAAAAATCATAAAATTATCAATACTTACGACAGTGCTACCGCCATATATTTTGTAAATATCGTTGATGAGGTCGCCATTCGGCGAAAAAACGGTGGGTGGAAAATATAAATTATCTCGCCGCACTACAACTTGCATCGAAATTGTGCGTGCGCAACCCAGGGTATCCACACCTGTGAAAGAATACGTCTGCGAATCGAAGGGTTTTAAAATAGTATCGAGCGTGTGAATCGTTTTATCACTCCAAAAATAACGCGCTAAAACATTACTTGCCGAGGCTTGTAATCTAAAACTATCGCCGAAAGGTAAATCGAAAGACGGGGTGATGAAAACATTAAAAACAGGTGGATTCGGAACGACTACCCTCGAATTATACAAACACCCTTTTTTGTCTACCAGCGACACCGTATATTCGCCCGCTTTGAGTTTATCAATAAAAATTTGTCGCGCAAAGGTGTCCTTGTTCAATACTAAAAAATACGGTGGTGTGCCGCCGTGCGC
>JAYVVO010000032.1:0-6610 GCA_043786955.1 Saprospiraceae bacterium | reverse complement strand
TAGCAAAAATATCTGCAATTTTTCTGCCTTCGTTAGACTCTAAAACAGCATCTAAATCTAAAAAACTTAAACTCAAATGCTGCGCCAGCATTTTTCCGATGTGCGATTTGCCGCTTCCCATGAAGCCGATGAGTAAAATAGGTTGCATAATTAAGGAATAGGGAAAAGGGAATAAGAACAAGGAAATTAGGAATTAGGAAAATTTTAATTGCCACAAAGTTTTTTTTAATCCTTTTTCCTATCTAAAGTTCTTTTTTAAATTAAGAAATGGTTTTTCAAAATATCTAAAACTTACAGTGGCGAATAAAATAGAAAGTGCGGTTGTTAAAATCGGAAACGCCCAAGTAAAAAATGTACTATTGATTGATACAAACAACGGCTCACCTTGCAAAAAATAGGCAGCTAAGCGTAACGCCAACAAATGAAAAATATACATCCCGAAAGAAATTTTACCGCAATATTTTAAAAATCCTCGCTCGAGTAAAAAAATTGAATTTTTCATAATTGCGCAGAGAATGATACCAGCACTCAAAAGTGCTAAAATAGTCCTTAAATGATTTAAGACCAATTTTATAGCGGGCGTTAAATATAAATCGTCGCCGAAAATAAATAAATAAGTCGGCACTAAAAAACAGATTTGCAGCAAATATTTCTCCCAAAGCGTTAAATTATTTTGGGTTTTAAACTTGCCATTCACATACGCCCAAGCCATTGCTCCGCCGATACCAAAATGAAAAAAACGTCCTAAAGTAAACTCGTAACTAAAATACTGAATTTCCTTTTTATCGTGAAGAAACAGTATAAAAATTTCATTAAAAAAAAAGCCAATTGAAATTACGATACAGAGAAATATCAAAATATGTTTTCTGAAATAATTGAGTGTCGGTGCAAAAAAAAGATAAAATTGTTCTTCGGCGGCTAAACTCCAATAATGACCAATGAACGCAGATGTATAAGTATTGCCAACATGAAAAAACGTCATTAAATTGACCGAAAACGTACTCATGAAAACAAAATTGATTAGCATTTGGTGAGAAGTTTGTATCTCTTTTGTATAATTTAATCCAACGGCTAAAGTTGTTCCGAAAATTATAGCAAATATGCCAAAAGTGAAATAGAGAGGCCACAAGCGCAAAATGCGGCGAATGTAAAATTTCTTGACTTGTAATACGCCTGTAATTTTTATTTCAGTCAATAAATTGAACGAAATTAGAAAGCCTGAGAGAACGAAAAATAAATCAACACCAAAACCTGCTAATTTAAATCCCCAAGGTACATAAACTTTAACGTTGGCTTGTTCGAATATCCACGATTGACAATGCCCAATGATTACGCACAAAGCGGCAACGCCACGTAGCCCGTCTAAATTATTAAAGTATTCCGTTTTCAGTTTTGGGCTTTGCGCCATGAGAGAAATAAAAAGATGAAAATTCAGAAAGCTCAAAGCTCATTAATCAATGCTCAGAGATGTTAAAACTTTTCTAACGCCTTCTGTTGCTGGCAAAGATATGAATTTAATGTTTTTAGGAAGCACGCTATCCTTGTTTTGTTCTGCTTTTGGATCAATATAAAATATTTGCGCGCGTGGTGATGCTTCCGAAATTAAACCTGCGGCAGGATAAACTTGTAACGACGTGCCAATGACTAATACAATATCAGCGGATTTAATAATTTTTGCAGCGTCGTAAATCAACGGTACTTCTTCACCAAACCAAACGATGTGCGGACGCAATTGAAAACCCAACGGACATTTATCGCCGAGTTTTAGATCTGTTTTCCAATCTTGAATAAGTTCAGCATTTTTTGTTGAACGCGCTTTCAACAATTCGCCATGAAGGTGCATAACATTTTTGGAACCTGCGCGCTCGTGCAGATCATCCACATTTTGTGTAATGATATGAACTTCAAAATTATTTTCTGCTTCCGCTAATGCTAAATGAGCATCATTTGGAAAAGCTTCCAAGAGTTGTGCGCGCCGTTGATTGTAAAAATCGAGTACCAACGCTTGATCTTTGCGCCAACCTTCGGGCGTTGCTACTGCATAAACATCGTGTCCTTCCCACAAACCGTCGGAATCGCGAAAAGTTTTTAATCCACTTTCTGCGCTAATACCTGCACCTGTTAAGGCTACTATCATTTTCTTTTGCATAAATTCGTTGTTCGTTGATCGTTGTTCGTTTAAGAGCGCTTCGCAACGAACAACGAACAACTATTAGGCACGTTTTGCTTTTTCCCAAACGACGGATTGCGAACCAGAAACCAATCGCATGAAGCCGCGATAAACGGAATAATTAATAACGCAAAAATAATACGGAATGTAGAAAATTTTAACTTTCATTTTAAATTGTTCAAAAAACCAACCTAAAATAGCAGATGCGTAGAAAAACAATTGAGCCCAAAACAAAATTACATAAATATGTTGTGGCTGTGCGCCCACTTCAATGAAATAATAATTGAGAAATAAAATAATTGGTAAAAAAAGTGGCGCGAGCGTCCAGCGCAAAACGCGATGCGAAACATATTGAAACGTCAGTACGCCATATTTAAACGGATTGAGTAGCGCGCGCAATCGCCAAATAGCCTGTAAACCACCAGCGGAAATTCTAATTTTTCTTTTCAATTCTTCTTTAACGTTCGCCGAATGACCTTCAACGGCGTAAGCATCGGGTGCATAACCCACGCGATAGCCATTTTGTACGATGCGCATTGTCGTAACAAAATCTTCAATGAGCGTGTCGCGCTCAACAGGTTGATGCAATTCTGTGCGCATGGAGAATAATTCACCTGCTGCACCAACGACAGAATAAAGTTGATAATCCCATTTTTTGAGTTGCGATTCGTATTTCCAATAAATACCTTCGCCTGCACCAGCTGCTTCTGCACTCAAGTTAACACGTTTTTCTCCAGCAACTGCACCAACTTTTGGATTTTGATAATGCTTCACGATGTTTAGAATCGCATCTCGATTTAAATCTGTATTCGCATCCGAAAAAACTATGATCGGCGTTTCGACAAATGGTATGATACGTTCAACGGCAGCAATTTTTCCGCGTCGCTCTGGTTGGAAAAATAATTGAACGCACGCACCAAAACTATTTTTATGATTTAGGATGCGTTCATTCGTAGTATCGGTAGTTCCATCCGTCACAAAAAAGAAATGAATTTTATCTTTCGGATAATTGAGTTTTAGCGAATTTTCAATTTTAGCTTCAATATAATTTTCTTCATTGTAGGCTGCCACAATTAAAGTTACTTCGGGCAAATTTTCTTCAGAGTTCACAAGTTGATTAAATTTTTTCTTCCCTTTTATTTTAACTATTAAATAAAGGAGAATGCCGTAACCCATATAGCTGTAAAAAACAATGAACAGTGCAAACCAAAAAAAAAGTTTTAGAAAAAAAAGCATGAGATGTCGTCTTAGTATGTCGAATTGCTTACAAAAGTAAGCCAATTTTCATTTTCGAGTGCTTAAAAGCACAAGTTTTATAAAAAAATCAATTTTACGAAAACTAAATTGTTTCTTTTTACCGTAAATTAGTGTGAATGTTAGACTTCTTAAATTGTTAATGAAAATTTAACAGCCGAAATTTTTTTAATTTTAAAAACAAATTTAACTTTGCATAAACGATGATTCTTAGAGGTGAATTTGTTTTTTTTAATTTGGAATGAATTTTGTTTGGTTTAGAGAAGTTGTTTGTTGCGAAAAAAAATAAATTGCCTGATTTAAAATTAGTAGTTTACATTTGTATCTTATTTCCCTTCGATTTACAGCATAATAATAACAAACTTATAAAACATACATAACAACTATGACATTACATTATTTTTATCCGCTCAAAAATTAAGTCTTCTAAGACTTTTGCTGTAAGCGTATTTAACTAAAACAAACACATACTATCGAACTATGAATTACTCTCAGACTGAAAAGTCAATTCTCATCATTGAAGATCATGAGGCTATGCGCCTTTTATTAGGTCTTTCATTCAAAAATAATTTCAACACTACAACGCTTTCCGATCCGATAGCTGGTTTAGCGTGGCTCTCGAATGGTAATATTCCCAATCTGATTATTTTAGATTTAGAACTACCTAAGCTCAGTGGCTACAAATTTTTGCAACAGTTGCGAACCAGTGGCAGCTTCAATCGCATCCCAGTTTTAATTGTCTCATCCCTTGTTGACGATTCTAATTTTGAATATTTATTAGAATTAGGCATTGCAGGTGTGGTTCAAAAGCCTTTCAATATGGTTAAACTTAAAGATAAGGTTACGAGTTTGTTATTAGGTACACAAGTGTCGTTGGCAAGTTGAGTTTTAAGAAAATAATTGAAATAAAAATTAAAAATACTAACATAAATCTCCTTTAAATTACAAACACACTATGACTAAAACGTTACCTGCATTACGTATCAGCAAAGTTGCTAAAATTGTTTTTCTAGATGTTGATAACTGTATCAACACTTTTAAATCATTTTCAGAACCCTACAACATTGAAAACATTGCGCCGCAAGGCAAAGCAAGTTATATGTCTTACCTTGTAGGTATGACGGATAAAGAAAAAGTTCCTTATGCGGTCGTTGCCGATTATAAAACTTTAACGTACAACAATTTCGCTTTTGTAAAAAACTTTAGAAATAATCCGCTCTTGACGAATGTTCCGCTTATCGCCATATCTAAATCAACGGTAAAGGACGTAACCGAATTACTGAAAAGCGGTGCAGATGATTGTTATTGCGTTCCTTTCGATTGCAGAGATATGAAAGATCGGATTGAGTTTTTGAATAGTTTTAAAAAATTAATCAACTCGGCGGATACAACTCAAAATGATTCTTTAAAAATTAAAATATCGCCTTTCAAACGCATTTTTGATGTAATGGTGGCAGGAACAGGTTTAATAATGATGAGCCCCGTTTTATTGACAACAGCTCTGTTGATTCGGATAGAATCGAAAGGTCCAGTTATTTATAAATCTAAGCGCAGTGGTAAAGGATTTGAAACTTTCGATTTTTTGAAATTTCGTTCCATGTATCCCGATGCAGATCAACGTTTGAAAGATTTACAACACTTGAGTCAATATACGGACGGGGACACTTTTTTTAAACTAAAAAACGATCCACGAATTACGAAGGTCGGTAGATTCATTCGAAAATTTAGCATTGATGAAATTCCACAGCTCATAAATATTTTAAGAGGCGACATGAGTTTAGTCGGAAATCGTCCACTCCCACTTTACGAAGCCGAAAGGTTAACCAATGAGGATGCTGCGTTTCGATTTTTAGCTCCTGCTGGTTTAACAGGTTTGTGGCAAGTTGAAAAACGCGGCTCAAGTAATATGTCGGTCGAAGAACGTATTGGTCTGGATGTTAAGTATGCTAAAAATCATTCGTTTTGGTACGATATGAAAATTTTGATGCGCACCCCCCGTTCTATCATTCAAAAAGAAAACGTTTAGTACAAATTTTTAATTTTGGCATGATTCTTAACGTATTACACCAACATACTAAATAAAAAATTTGCGACTGTAAAGTTTAAAATATACACAAGCAAACATACTTTGAGAGAATTACCATTAGTTTCATTAATTACAGTAAACTACAACGGATTGGATTACACAACTGAGTTGTTGAATTCAATCCGTTCTTTTAGTTACGCACCATTAGAAATTTTTGTCGTTGACAATGCCAGTGTCGTCAATCCTGAAAAAATTCTCAACCAAAATTATCCAGAAGTAAAAGTCATTCGTTCTGAAAAAAATTTAGGATTTGCGGGTGGAAATAATTTAGCACTGCCGTTTGCAAAAGGTAAATATCTTTTCTTTATTAATAACGATGCAGAGTTTACGTCAAACTGTTTGCAGACGCTCGTAGAATTTATGGAAAATCATCTGGATGCAGGCGTTGTTTCACCACTACTTTGTTATTTTAACGAATCAAAAACTACGACGAGTGATTTAATTCAATATGCTGGTATGACGCAAGTCAATGCATTGACAGCGCGAAATAAAACAATTGGCGAAAAAGAACGCGATACAAACCAATACAGCACAGCCCAAAAAATTGCTTATGCGCACGGTGCAGCTATGCTCGTTCGCCAAAAAGTTTTGGAAGATGTAGGATTGATGTACGATAAGTTTTTTTTATATTACGAAGAACTTGACTGGTGCGAACGCATGAGAAAAGAAGGATTAAATTGTTACGTTGAACCGAATGCGCGAATTTATCATAAAGAATCGGCAGCCGTCGGTGCATCTTCGGCTTTGAAAACGTATTTTCTGAATAGAAATCGCATTTTATTTATGCGTAGAAATAAAAGTTCTTTAAAATTGATACCATTTTTTATTTTCCTTATTTTTTTTACGATTCCTAAAAACGTTTATACTTTTTTTGTGCGCGGTGAGTTTAAACTTTTGCGCGCTTTTTTAGAAGCCGTAAAATGGAACGTTGTGGATATCAATCGAAAGATATTTTCTAAAAAAGTAAATTATTCTATGCCACGCGATTATATTCTTAAGAACTAAACCAACAACCCTCAACCAACTATGCTCTTGTTTTATATTTTTGCTGGCGTAATTATTTTCTTTTTGTTGCTTCCTTTTTTGGTCGTGCTCTTCGG
>JAYVVO010000031.1:0-6618 GCA_043786955.1 Saprospiraceae bacterium | reverse complement strand
AAAAATGGTAAAAAGAATTTCAGTAACACCCGAAGCCGTACAACTCATTAACACTTTGCGTGGTGAATACGGCGATTTAATGTTTCATCAAAGCGGTGGCTGTTGCGACGGGTCGCAACCGATGTGTTTTGAAAACGGCGACTTTAAAGTCGGACAGAGCGATGTTTGTCTCGGCGAAATTGAAGGTTGTAAGTTTTGGATGGCGAAAGATCAGTTCGAGCATTGGAAAAATACGCACTTAACGATTGGTGTCGTGAAAGGTCGTGGCGCAAGTTTTTCTTTAGAAATTCCGCTTGGTATGCGCTTTATCACGCAGTCGCGCGTATTTACACCTGAAGAAATTGCGCAATTAACACCCGTTACATTCGCAGAAGCCTAAATTACCTAAATTATGTGGAGCAGCTGAAATTGCTTAGGTGTGATGCCTTCCGTTTTTTTGAAAAGACGAATGAAATAATTACAATCGTCGAAACCAGAAAGATGGCTCACCTCATTGATGTGAATTTCGCGATTTCTAAGCAGCGTTTTTGCACATTTTATTTTTTCGGTTAAAATAAATTCTATCGGACTTACGCCTAATTCGCGTTTAAACAACCGATACATGGAAGCGGAACTCATGCAAAACTTTTTACCCAACACTTTCAAGTCAATATTCTCTTTTATGTGCAGCCGAATAAAACTAACGACTTCTGCAATCGGAAGATGTGTCATTATGTTTGAAATATTATTTATAGTTTGCGTCGTTTGAGTCTGAATAATGCGAATTAATAATTCTTGCAAAGTTAAATCGGCTAAAACATCTTTCGTGATGGACGTACTCATACACTCTTTCACGAGCTTGTTAATAGTTGTGGCTAATTCTGGATTATTATAAAAAAAGTAATTCTGATAATCCAAATGCCACGTATTGCTATTGCCTTCTTTCGGATACCGCTCGTTCAAAAATTGAATCGTGTTATCAATCTTAGTTTGATCAATCGCTAAAGCCAAACACTGGGTCGGATTTTCTAAGCTCGCCTCTGGAAAATCTATTTTCAAAGCGACTTTTGGTGGAACGACAACCGTTTGTCCGGGTAAATATTCAAAGCCTGGATCATCGTAGAGGTGCATGATTTTTTTTCCGCGAATCATTGATGTAACTAAAAAATCATTGAATTTTAAGTTAACCGATTCAGCGACTTCAAACGTCTCATATATGTTGAGTTCGCAATGATTTAAAAAATAAATAGTCCTGTTTTCAACGCGGGTTTGCAACGATTTCTCGCTCGAAAGCTGTAACGGTTGTATAAAAGTTGAGTGGGTATCCATGCTTTTAAATTTCAGAAAAATGGTATGCAAATTTAGCAGATAATCTTAGAATTAAAAACGATTTTGCAATCAAATCTTTCTTTTAATTTAAAAAATTTGATTCTGCGTGTAATCTAAAAGGCTATTAAAATTTTCCAACGAATAAAATTTATAATTTAAAAAATTTCTATGGAAAAATAAATCAAAAATTGCGTCGCACTCATTATCTTGGTAGCTCAATTCATTTTAAAAAGGAAATACCGTCTGTATGAAACTAATTAAATACCTTTTCGCGTTGCTGATTATCCTATCAGCCATATCCACTCGTGCACAAGTGCTCGATTTCAAAACCATGAAAAAAATTGCGCCGCGCAGTATTGGTCCAGCAGCAATGTCTGGTAGAATAACTGCTATTGACGTTGATTTAAAAAATAATATTTATTATGCTGGTGCTGCGTCAGGCGGTGTTTGGAAATCTGTGAACAGTGGTGCATCGTGGCAACCTATCTTCGAGGAGCAGTCAACGCAAAGTATCGGTGCTGTTGCAGTGAATCAAACGAATCCATCAGAAATTTGGGTCGGAACGGGCGAAGGCAACCCGCGCAATTCGCAAAATTTTGGCGACGGCATTTATAAAAGTATCAACGGTGGAAAAAATTGGGAGAAAATGGGATTGAGCGAAAGCCGTTCTATTCACCGAATCATCATTGATCCAACCAATTCGAATATCGTTTATGTAGCGGTTTTGGGTTCAACGAACGGACCAACGGCGATGCGCGGCGTTTATAAAACGACGGATGGTGGTAAAACATGGAAGAAATCGCTGTTTAATAACGAACTCACAGGTTGTGCAGATTTAATTATTGATCCGAGCAATCCAAATAAACTCATCGCCGCTATGTGGGAATACAGACGCTATCCGTGGGAGTTTGTGAGTGGTGGCGCAGGTTCCGGCATTTATATTACTTATGATGGGGGTGAGAATTGGGAGAAGAAAAAAGATACTGACGGTTTACCGAAAGGCAATCTCGGACGTTGCGGATTAGCCATTTGCAAAACAAAACCCAATGTTGTTTATGCTATTGTTGAAGCCAAAGAAAATGCAATTTACCGCAGCGATGACGGCGGAACAACGTTTGCGAAAGTCGGTGAAAACGGCGATCGCCCGTTTTACTATGCTGAAATTTATTGCGACCCTTTGAACGAAAACAGATTGTACAATATTTTTTCGCGCGTCGCGAAAAGTGAAGACGGTGGCAAAACATGGAAAGAAATTTTAGGCTATACTGAAGGTGGCGTGCATCCCGATCATCACGCGTTTTATATTCATCCTGAAAATCCGAACTTAATTATTAATGGTAACGACGGCGGTATCAATATTTCGCGCGATGGTGGTAAAACATTTTCGTTCGTTACTAACATTCCCGTCGGACAGTTTTATCACGTTAACATTGACGACGCTATACCATATAATTTATATGGCGGTTTGCAGGATAACGGCACATGGGTAGGACCTTCGCAAGTGTGGCGTTCAGGTGGAATTAGAAATGCCGATTGGCAAGAATTATATTTTGGTGATGGATTCGATTGTATGCCGCGTCGCGATAATCCGCGTTATGTTTTTGCGATGTCGCAAGGTGGAAGCCTCGCGTATTGTGATAAACAAAGTGGTTTAACGCAGGATATTCAGCCACAGCATCCCGAAGGTGTAACGCTGCGGTACAACTGGAATGCTGCTATGGCGCAAGATCCACACAAAGATTGCGGCATTTATTACGGTTCGCAATTTGTGCATTATTCATCCGATTGCGGTCAGAATTGGACGATTCTTTCGCCCGATTTAACGACGAACGATACATTTAAAATTAATGGTGCTAAACGTTCAGGTGGATTAACGCCCGATGTTACGAACGCCGAAAATCATTGTACTATTTTAGCAATCGCACCATCACCGACAGATAAAAATGTTATTTGGGCGAGTACGGACGATGGAAATATTCAAATTACGACTGATGGTGGAAAAAAATGGACCAACCTGATTGGAAATATATCAGGTGCACCCAAATATGCTTGGATTCCACAGATTGAAGTTACTAAAAATGCAGGTGAGGCTTTTATTGTCGTGAATAATTACCGCCAGAACGATTGGAAACCTTATGTGTTTCATACAACCGATTTTGGTAAAACGTGGCAGCGCATCGTCAATGAAACGCAGATGAATACGTTCACGCTGAGCTTTACCTGCGATAGTCAAGTGCCTAATTTGTGGTTTTTAGGAACGGACAACGGATTATTCATCAGTATGGATTACGGGAAAAATTGGAACAAATGGATGAACGGTTATCCGAGTGTGCCGACAATGGACATGAAAATTCATCCAGCAACCAACGATTTAGTCATCGCAACGTTTGGCCGTGCGTTTTATATTCTCGACGACATTCAGTTTTTGCGGGACATTGCTAAATCTAATGCGCAAAATTTAAAATCTGAATTAGCTATTTCTAAACCTGCCGATGCATATTTAGCATACGACAGAAGTTTCAATGGCGAGCGTTTCAACGCGAGTGCTATCTACGAAGGCAAAAATAAATCTGCGGATGCATTAATAACGGTTTGGAATAATTCTAAAAAAGTAGATTCAACTACTGTCAAAAAAGATGCGGCGAAGACAGATAAAAAAGAGGACGACGCGAAAAAAACGATGCTGTACGTCATTTCAAAATCAAACGATACTTTGCGGAAAATAAAAATCACTTTAGATTCAGGCATGAATCGTATCGGTTGGGATTTGCACAAACGTGGACCAAAATATCCTTCGTGGAAGGAAACTAAAAAAGATGATGATTCAGACAATGGTAGTGGCGGACGCGTTTCTTCAGGTGTGTATAAATTAGTTGTTGTAAATGGAAAATTAAAAGATTCGACAGAAATTACAGTTAAAGATGATCCGCGCGTGATTGTTTCGGATGAAGATAAAAAAACGCGCGAGGCTGCGCTCACAAATATTTCTGCACTCGTTGAGCAATCAACTAAAGCATTTGATTTATTAAAAGATGCCGATAAAACAGTTGGCGTTTTAGAATCGCAAACGGATTTAAGTTCTGCGCCCGATAGCACTAAAAAAAACGTAGTCAAATGGGGAAAAGAAATGAAAGATTCAATTCTGAACTTGCAAAAAATGTTTATTGCACCGCGCGACGTTAAAGGAATTATTCGCACGTCTGATGGTTTGATGGAAAAAATTGGCCAAGCGCGTGGCTTGATTGCTTCTGCGCCTGGTGGATTAACGAATAATACGCAATATGCTATCAACGATGCTAAAAAAACAGCGACTCAGGTTTTTGATAAAGTTAATAATTTCTTTAAAAAAGATTGGGTAGTATATAGCCAAAAAATGGATGCTTTAAAATATCCCATTTTTAAAGAATTTACACCTTTAAAAGTGGGTGAGTAAAAATTTAATGATGGGAGCGTTATGAGTGGTTGAAGACCTTCATACGCTCCCTTCATTAATTACAGGGACGTTAAATAATTTAAACCAGTAAGAATATTCTAAACGCATAATTTATGGGGAATTTATCAACCCAAGTTAAACATTTTAACGAATATCTAACTCGAGGAGAAACTCTGGAAGCAATGGAAAAAAATTTTGCTGATAATGTTTCAATGCACGAAAACGAAGAAGTCCCGCGTCTCGGTAAAAATGTTTGTATTGAACACGAAAGAAAAATGCTGGCTGGTGTCGATAATTTTGAAATCCGAATTTTAAACCAAGCCATAAACGAAGAATCAGGTATTGTTTTTACCGAATTAGATATTCGTTTTACGCCTAAAAAAGGCGTGCCATTAAAAATATTAGAAGTCTCGGTACAAACGTGGGAAAATGGAAAAATTACAAAAGATAAATTCTATTATAAAGCGATTTTAAAAGCGTAGGCTTTACATTTGCATTTTGAAATTGCTTGCATTTTAGTTCGATTCTATGTTTTCAATAAATATTTACTTGCGCTTTGCGCTCATGGCACTGACGCTCATCGGTGGATTCATATTGATGTTTCTGAAAGGTTTTGGTTTTTGGTATGGTTTCCCCTTAGTTCTTATCGGAATAATTTTAACGGTGGGTTATATTTTGCTCGGCACAGTTCAATCATCAGCTATGATGTTTCAGACCCAAGATTTAGCGATGCTACCTGAAATTAAAAAACGTTTGGGTCTTACTTTTTTCCCACAATGGTTGTATAAATTTAATCGCGCCTACTACTATATGCTGCTTGGTAATATGGCTACGCAAGAAAAAGATTTTGACGAAGCCGAAAAACAATTCTTAGTAGCACAATCTATCGGTTTACCGAGCGATAACGAAAAAGCAATGATTTTAATGGCGTTGGCAAACTTCAGAGCACAAAAAAATAATTGGGCAGGTGCAGAAAACTTCTTCCGTCAAGTTAAAGATTTAAAAGTCACTGAACCGATGCTGAAAGAGCAAATAAAGGAAATGGACAAAGCCATGAAGCAACGCGGGCAAGCACAAATGCAAATGCGTGGCGATATGCGCGGTTTCAGACCAGGATCAAAACGCCCGAGACCTAAAACGCGATAGGTTTATTGATTGCTTGGAGTTGAAGAGAAATTAGAATTAAATTTTTTTAAACGGCACACATAATTCGTCCGACTTCGAGCGCCTTAGATTTTATTATTAGGGAAATTGAATTTTGATTGCGGCGAATACTCAAACAACGCTTCAATAGAACGGTTCTCATGCGTGTTCCGAATAGCGCGCGCAAAAAGTTTTGCCGTTGAAAGCACTTTAATTTTATCGCTTTGGTGTTTCAACGGAATAGTATCGCATACCACTAACTCAGTGAGTTCCGATTTTTCGATATTTTCATAAGCCTTTCCACTCAAAATTGGATGCGTTACAAAAGCGCGAACACTTTTTGCACCTTTCGCTTTTATGGCTTCCGCAGCTTTGCACAACGTGCCAGCAGTATCGGCTAAATCATCAACAAGTACAACATCAAAACCTTCAACATCACCGATGACTGTCATCTCTGCAACTTCATTCGCGCGCTTGCGATACTTTGAACACGTAATAAAATCGCGCTCTAAAATGCGCGCATAATTACGTGCACGTTTCACACCACCTACATCGGGTGACGCAAAAAGCACGTTGCTTAAATCCATTTCTTTTAGATAATTAATGAAAATGGGTTCACTTTTTAAATGATCAACGGGAATATCGAAAAAACCTTGAATTTGGTCGGCGTGTAAATCCATCGTCATGATGCGATTTGCGCCAGCACTCATCAACATATTAGCAATCAATTTTGC
>JAYVVO010000030.1:0-2287 GCA_043786955.1 Saprospiraceae bacterium | reverse complement strand
CTGCGAGCGCCACAATACCGATTCCCGTCATAATAATTGACATTTCCATTCTAAAAATGATGAAACCGAGCAATACGCCAATCACAGAAAACAGAATTTCTGAAACGATGATTAGCATTTTAGAAACTGAGTTGAACTGCAAAACTAAAATCACCATGATTAAACCAATACTTGTAAGCAATGCGCCACCTAAAAAAGCTGCGTTTTCTTGTTGCTGCTCTTGTTCGCCGCCAAATTTTACGGTTACACCTTCTGGTGCTTTAAAACTTGCTAATGCGTTTTCCATTTGAGCCACAATCAAATTCGGATTAAAACCCGTCAATACATTGGATGAAAGATTGACAACGCGTTTTTGATTTTTGCGTTTTATGCCACCAAGCGTGTTTCCATATTTAACTTGGGCTATAGAACTAAGCGGTACTTCGCGAATTTGTCCACCCATATTCATGTCGCGATAAACTATTTTTTGGTTCAATAACTCGTTAACGTTTTCGCGTTGCGATTTAATAAGACGTAAATTAATGGGATAATCGTCTTCAGAGGTTTTAAATTTTGAAACCTCTTTACCGAATAATGCCGTACGCATATCTGATCCCACTTGAACAGTTGAGATACCTTCTCTTAAAGCGCGATCGCGATCAATTCTCAAAACGGCTTCTGGTTTCGTGACGTTCAAATCTGATTTTAATTCTTCTACACCATCAATCTGTAAAGAATCGAGGTAGCGTTTTAATCGCGTTGAAGTTTGTGTTATGGCATCAAAATCGTCGCCTTGAATATCAATTGAAATAGGTTTTTCTGTTGGGGGTCCACCGCTTTCTTGATCTACTGAAATTTCCGTTCCTGGAATCCCTTTCATGGCATCGCGAATTTTTTCTAACAGAACCCCTGTGCTTTTACCCTTCCGTTTGTCAAATTGAACGAATGCCACAGAAACTTTTGCCATGTGCGGATTGGTTGCGAAATCATAACTTGTGGGATCTGTTGCACCAACTGCAACGTTAGAAATTACAGATTCTACCAACGGATTTTTTTCACCAATTGTCGCAAAAACGCGTCTTTCAACTTCCTTCGTCACTTGGTTAGTGTAAGCAACGTCGGTGCCAACGGGTAATTTAATATAAATGTATGTATAATTTGGATCTCCTTTCGGGAAGAACACAACTTTCGGTGGCACAATTGCAATGAGTATAAAACTCAAAATAAAAAGCCCCACTGTTACAATTAAAACTCCGCGTGCTCTACCATTTGTTTTAAGTAAGAACGTCATCAAATTGGCGTAACCATTTTGTACTTTAGGCCAAACTTTTTGTTGAAACGTATCGGCTGCACCATGCAAAACAAATTTATCGAGCAGATATAAGCCGTACATTGTCAGCATGAAATTGCCGACTGCAGGAAATTTTAAACCGTAACAAAGAATGCTGATGAGAACAAACACGCCACTCGTAATATAAAACCCTCGATTAAGTTTTCTGCGTTCGCGCGCTTCCACGTGAGGCTTCATAAAATCGGCTGCAAAAACAGGATTGATTAAATAGGCTACGAGCAATGAAGAAAACAATACGACAATCATCGTTATCGGTATGTAAAACATAAACTTGCCAATAACGCCTTGCCAAAATGCCAACGGGAAAAATGGTGCAAGCGTCGTCAGTGTTCCACTCAGAACGGGTAAAAAAACTTCGCCAGCTGCAATTTTTGCCGCTGTCCGAATCGGAACTTTGCCGTTGTTAAATATACGGTGCGTATTTTCTATCACCACAATCGCGTCATCAACTACAATGCCGAGCGCGAGCAAGAACGAAAATAAAACCATGAAGTTGAGCGAGAAAAATTTGAATCCGAGCAAACCCGTAAAAATTGATGGCTCAACCAACATTGCCATACACATCGAAATTGGAACAGATAGCGCAACGAATAAAGCGTTTGTTGTTCCCATGAAAAACAACAAAATAATCGTCACTAAAATAAAACCAATCACAATAGTATTTACTAAATCGTGCAATTGTGTGCGCGTTTGACGCGCTTGTTCGCCAGTAATTACAACTTTTAGTTCAGAAGGAAAAACAGTTTGCTCCAATTCCGTGCAAATTGCTCTAACTTGATCGGTAGCATTTATTAAATTCTGGCCTGAACGTTTAATAACGTTTAGGGTGATAACATTTTTTCCTTCTAAACGCGCATAACTGTCTGCTTCTTCGTAAGTATCAACTACTTCACCGAGATCTTTGATTTTTATTTCCGCGCCGGTTGCACCACGCACAGTTATTTCCTTGATTAGTTC
>JAYVVO010000029.1:0-6644 GCA_043786955.1 Saprospiraceae bacterium | reverse complement strand
TTTTGTAAAACGAAGACACTTGTTTGCAAATTTATTCGTTAACGCGATACTTGATTTGAAATTGTTAATTTTTCATAAAGATCACTCAACTAAAATAGAAAAAAAATGTGTGGAATAGTAGCTTATATAGGACCCCAACAAGCGTATCCAATTGTCATAAAAGGTCTTCAACGTTTAGAATATCGCGGATATGACAGTGCAGGCGTTGCACTTTTAAACGGTGATTTAAAAATATTAAAGAAGAAAGGCAAAGTTTCCGATTTACAACATTTTATCGGCGATGCGTCAACCTCAGCGACAATCGGAATGGGGCATACGCGTTGGGCAACGCATGGAAAACCCGACGATATAAATGCGCACCCACATTATTCTGGCAATAAAAATTTAGCAATTGTTCATAATGGAATTATTGAGAACTATGCGATTTTAAAAGCAGCATTGATGCGTTTGGGTCATACATTTATTTCTGAAACAGACACAGAAGTTTTAATTCATCTCATTGAAGAACTCCAAGAGCGTGAAAGTTTACCACTCGAAGAAGCTGTGCGGATTGCATTGACAAAAGTAATTGGCGCGTATGCCATCGTAATTATAGATAAAAACGACCCTAATAAAATTGTTGCGGCGCGCAAACAAAGCCCGTTAGTGTTGGGTATTGGCGACAAAGAATTTATTTTTGCGTCCGATGCAACACCCATTATTGAACACACGCGAAACGTGATTTACATAAACGATAATAATATAGCCACCGTTCATCGCGATGGTTCGTTCCAAATAAAATCGGTGGATAATGTTGAGCAGATACCTTTCATTCAGCAACTCGATTTAACCATTGAAGTTTTAGAAAAAGGTGGATTCGATTCGTTCATGCTTAAAGAAATTCATGAGCAACCAAAAACTGTTGCTGATGCGATGCGGGGCAGAATAAATGCCACCGAAGGTTGGATTAAATTAGGCGGATTTGAAGATAATATCAAACGGATTAAACAAGCTGAAAGAATTATTTTTGTCGCTTGTGGAACTTCGTGGCACGCAGGTTTGGTGGCGGAGTATTTATTTGAAGACCTTGCACGCATAAACGTCGAAGTAGAATACGCTTCTGAGTTTCGATACAGAAATCCGATTTTGACAGATAAAGATGTTGTGATTGCAATTTCGCAATCGGGCGAAACAGCAGATACGTTAGCGGCGATGGAAATTGCAAAAGAACGCGGCGCATTCGTGTATGGTTTAGTAAACGTTGTCGGTTCGAGTATTGCGCGGATGGCAGATGCAGGTTCATACATTCACGCAGGACCAGAAATTGGAGTAGCTTCTACAAAAGCATTTACGGGACAAGTTACTGTTCTTTCGCTCATGGCTTTGAGTTTGGGTTATGAGCGCGGATTTATAAACGAAACGCAGTTCAGAGAATATTTAACAGAAATTGAACTCATACCAAGTAAAATTGAACAAGTTTTACTCTTAAATGAAAAAATCCGTTACATCGCGCAAGAAATTCATGCTGCGCCGAATGCTTTATATTTAGGTCGTGGATATAATTTTCCTGTCGCTTTAGAAGGTGCACTAAAACTGAAAGAAATTTCTTACATTCATGCTGAAGGTTATCCAGCAGCGGAGATGAAACACGGACCGATTGCATTGATTGATGCGAATATGCCTATAATTTTAGTGTGTACCAACCCAAGTGCTTACGAAAAAATTGTTTCTAACGTACAAGAAGTGCGCGCACGTCAAGGTATCGTTATATCTATCGTCACAGAAGGCGATACACAGATTAAAGAACTTTCCGATTACAGTATCGAAATTCCATCCATTGCTGAACCGTTTACGCCATTACTTTCCGTTATTCCGTTGCAACTTTTGTCCTATCATGTAGCCGTTATTCGCGGTTGCAACGTTGATCAGCCGCGAAATTTGGCAAAGTCGGTAACAGTAGAGTAAGAAGTTGGTTAAGTTTTCTATTTTGAGTTGAAATTATTGTATTTTTGAATCAAGAATTTAAAAATTTTGGACATATAGCAGCGCTACATTGAAAAAAATTTTTAAATTTTTGGTTTAAAAATACTTGATTTCGGACGAAATAGAAAATTGAAACAACTTCTAAACTTTAGTAAAATTTGAAATGATTTTTCAAGTAAAACACAACGAAAAAGAAATTTTTGATATAGTCAGTGCAGCTGCAAAAGAGCTAAACATTTCAGCTTATGTTGTCGGTGGATTCGTACGCGATAAAATTATTTCACGCGAGACAAACGACATGGATATTGTTTGTCTCGGCTCAGGAATACAATTAGCAGAGTTAGTGTCTCAAAAAATGCGACCACAACCGAAAATCGTTATTTACGAACGCTTCGGCACTGCCATGCTTTTGTATAAAAATATTGAAGTGGAGTTTGTAGGTGCGCGCAAAGAATCGTATAGAATGGATAGTCGAAAACCATCCGTTGAAGAAGGTTCTTTAGAAGAAGATCAGAACAGGCGTGATTTTACAATCAATGCGCTCGCCGTAAGTTTAAACGAAGAAGACAACGGCGAAATTTTAGATCCTTTCGGTGGCATAAAACATTTAGAGGAAAAACGCATTCAAACACCGCTCAGTCCAGGAAAAACTTTTAGCGACGATCCGTTACGGATGATGCGCGCGATTCGCTTCGCTTCGCAACTCAATTTTACGATTGAACCTAAAACTTTAGCGGGTATTAAAGAATTTGCGGCACGTATAAAAATTGTATCGAGCGAACGCATTATTAAAGAATTTGAAAAAATTATGCGTTCCGATAAACCTTCTGTCGGTTTAAAACTTATGGAAAGCACCGATTTGATGACGCATATTTTACCAGAATTGGTTGCGCTCAAAGGTGCTGAAACGCGAGACGGTGTTGGACACAAAGATAATTTTTTTCATACGCTGCAAGTGGTTGATAATATTGCCGTGCATACAAAAAATATTTGGTTGCGCTGGGCGGCACTTTTTCACGACATCGGCAAACCGATTTCAAAACGTTTTGATAAAGTAGAAGGCTGGACGTTTCACGGACACCAAGAAATTGGTGCAACTATGTTGCCGCGTTTGTTTAAAAAATTAGGATTGCCGCTCGACGACAGATTAAAATATGTTCAGAAAATCGTAAAACTCCATCATCGTCCTGTCAGTTTAACCAAACTTGAAATTACGGATTCTGCCATTCGCCGGTTGCTGTTTGATGCCAACGACGATTTAGAAGATTTATTCACGCTCTGCGAAGCAGACATCACTTCTAAAGATGCTAAAAAAGTTGAACGCTATTTAGCCAATTACGAATTAGTAAAAGAGCGTTGCTTGGAAGTGGAAGCAAAAGATCAGATTAGAAATTGGCAACCACCGATCTCAGGCGAGACAATTATGAATACTTTTAAAATTCCGCCGTCGCGCGAAGTAGGTTTAATTAAAACTTCTATTCGAGAAGCCATTCTCGATGGCGATATTCCGAACGACTACACCGCTGCGTTTGCATTAATGCTGAGTGAAGGGAAAAAATTAGGATTAACTTCAAAGAATATTTTTTAGATTATTAAAATAATCCTCCCCGATTTTGTCAGGCGCTCATATCAATTCTATAATAATTGTTTGAGAAAACTATAATTTTGCTTTAATACCTAAAGCTAAACCTAAAGTAAAGTTGTCAAAATAATTATTACGAAAAGTTTTATAAAAAATATCGCTGAAAATACCTGAATTTTTAGTAATTAAATATTCTATACCTAATCCAACAGTTGGTTGAAAATATTGCATAATCTCTGAAGATTTCTCTTTGAAGTTATAAACTATTTCTTGAGTGTCATTCTTTTTTACAACGTCTTCGTAAGAAATATTATATCTGATAGTGTTACCTAAGTAGATATACTTCCCCCATTTTGAATATTTGTGTTTAATGAATTTATAAACAATGCAAAATTCCAAATCTATATTTTTATTTTTGATATTCCCAGTGTAGTAACCATTAAAATTAGAAACGAAATATTTCGAATAGACTGGATTACTTGAATTAGTACTTGAAGCAACAGTGTCTAAATTAGAAGAATTAAATTCTTGGATAACCAAAATTGGTTTAATTGAAAATCTCCAATTCTTATTTAATTCAAAATTTATAGAAATTCCAAAATTTTTTGCTTGTTGTGTATTATCTACAGTGTAAAATAAATAATTAGGACTATAAATGACGGGAGAAATAAAAACTCCTACGCTGGAATTTGACTGAGCTTTTAAGTCTACTAAATTAAAAAGTAAAAAACAAAGAACAATTAACACTAATTTTTGCATTTCCAGCATTTTAGCATTTTAAAATCTTTGACAATTAAATTTCTTTAAAGATTTATGATTGTCAAAGATTAAACTTGAGTTAGAGTTTTATAGTTTTTTCTTTGTATCTTTTTTCACCATTAAGTACTTCTACAATATAAATTCCAGTTTGAAAATTTGAAATATCAATTTTTTTGTAAAAATTTGTCGTTCCTGATAAGTCAGATTTATTGTAATAAATAGCTCTTCCATTAATATCATAAACGTTCACTTGAACTGTCGAATTGTTTGTTGGTGCTGAATAATTGATGTTAATTTCATCCATACTTGGATTTGGCGAAATTGAAAAGAAATCATTTTTTTTAAACACTAAGGTCACTTGTATCAACTGCAATAAACAACTTCGCTCGTTCAATTCTCGTTTTAAGTCCCTAAAACGAGACTAAAAACTGAGACCATAACATGCGTGAAGCTAATTGAAATTTATTATTGGCTTCCCAAAATTTTCGATTGCATGAGAGGAAATTGTTTTATTTGCTATTAGACTTTTTAAAAACAAAAAAAATAGCTTCGTGCCACCTACTTATTCCATAAATTGATAGTTTGGCTTTAATTTTGCCGTCAAATTGAATTGGATATATTTTACGTTTTCGTTTAACATACATGATAAAATCGTTGATTTGGGTTTTTGCATTTTTGCTACTCGCTTTCGTGGGTGATAGAGCTATTGGTTATTATTTTTCTAAGATGACTCAGAATAGCCAATTCAGGTTTTCAAAACTATACAACTCGAATGATTCAGCCGATATCGTTTTCTTAGGGAATTCGCGCGGATTAACTTTTTACTTGCCGGCTGCGGAATCAATATCTCAAAAAAAATGCGTGAACTTGAGTTATAACGGTATGCCCGCCGACTTATCTAAAAATCTTTTTTTTGATTATCTCGATCATCACCCAAAACCCGAAACAGTTGTCATTGATGTGACGATGTGCGATAGAGACAACGACGCACTCAAGCAAGGGTTTTTATTATTTACTCCTTACTCGAAGCGATTAGATACTTTAATTCACGGCATTAACCCGCCCGAAAATAAAAATATTGGCAAAAAAATAATGTTCGGTAGTGCGGCCAGTCATTTATATCGCTACAACAATGAGTTATTTCAACGCGTACTTTTTCACAGGAATAAATCAGACAAAGACGTTATTAATGATCGCGTGATTTCTGAATTAGCTGCCAACGATACGGCATTTAAAAGTTATCAAGTCAGAATGTTTAAAGGACGCGTGTCGGATTTGAAAGAAATAATTGATACTGCCCGCGCCAGAAATATTGCCGTAAAATTAGTCATCAATCCATACTATCCTGCATTTGCAGATGTGGTGCGCGATTCTTTTTTAGCCCCTCTGAAAACCTATGTCGAACAAGAAACTCAAATGCCTGTTGCCGATTTTTCAAAATCGCTCAACTCGCGCGACGAATTTGGCGATTATCAACACGCAAATAAAAAAGGAAGTGAACATTATATGTCTATTTTGAACGAGAATAATATTTTTGGTGCAGCAAATGCTGAAAAAATTATTATCCCCTCACTACTTGATACTTTTTCAGTTACTCAAAAATTTGAAAATACAAATCCTACTCTCCAAAATGTGAGCAACACGAACATTAAACCTGTAAAAATTAATTATCCAAAACGGCGGACTAAAAAAGAGGAAGATTCAAACTCTGATTCTTGGATTTCAGTTGATACGATGTTTAATCATTAGTGTACACAGTTATTAATCTTGTCAGCGATTCGATAGAGTTTGTGCTTAAAAAAGTATAAGTAGTTTCGGTGAAATATTTATTGATGAATTTTTTTCAATAGCGTAAATAGTTTTATATCGTTTAAGATTTAATCCTGTAAAACTATTTTTTTTGCGATGTTCTTTTGTTTGGAGATAATCTTTGATTTACCCTAAATTTAATTTATAGTTTGAAAGAGAGAAAATTTTTAAATCCCACTTTTAATTGCGCCACTAAAAATTAAAAATCCCAACCAAATTTTAGTTCATCCACCAGAGTTGCCCCACCTTTTTAGCTCTTTATGGGGTTTAATCGAACAAATCAATGTCTATCTATGATCAATAAAATTATTTTTAATTATTTCTCAATTATTTTTGGGGATGTTCTTTGAAATATAAAATGCGCACGTATCTTTGCAATCCAATTTGAAACGAACATTAAAATTCGTTAATTATTAATAAAGTTCTTTGACATTGATGGAATAGAAATAACAATAACGTCTTGATGCTGACAGGCATTGGGAGGTTTAAAGTTTATGCAAACAGGTAATTTTCAGTTTTGATTTTGGATTTA
>JAYVVO010000028.1:0-2299 GCA_043786955.1 Saprospiraceae bacterium | reverse complement strand
CGGGTATGGGCTGCCAGTTAAAATTCACGGTTGTATCTTTTGAACATTTTTTAATGTCCGTGATGGTAAGTGTGGGCGATTTCGCACCAGGCAAATCGTATAAATGAGTCGGATTTTTTGTAAATGAAAACGTGCTGTCCCCAAAACTCCATTTATATTTAGTGATTGCACCATTCAGTGATATGGAATGATCGGTAAAACTTATCGGACCTGAGACACAAGTATCGTATTTAACTGAAAAATTAGGATGCGCTGCTTTAAAAACATTAAATGTCAAATCAATAGAATCGTTGCAAGTTGAGCCAGGATTAATTATGAATTTACCTTGAAAAACACCTGTATCTGGAAAAGAGATGGTCGGCTCCCAATCGGAAAAACGTTTTGTATCCGTGCCGAATTGAATATCGAAGTAAGAAGAAACGACATTTTTTCTATCAAAACTCAGATTAACGATTTTAAGCGAATCAACGCCACACACACTGATAATGTAATCTTTTTTGATGACGGTATCAGCGACAACTTTAGCTTCAATAACCCCTTTACACTGCGCAACGTTGAACTGAAAATCGCGCTGAATGATGGAAAGCAGTTTACCGTTGCGATATTCCTCTGCACAAACACCGACCACATATTGCCCTTGAACATCGGGCGTGCCGGTAATTAATCCAGTGTTCGGATCAATTTTAATTTTTGGACTCCCTCCTATAGGATTATCGAAAGAGTATGTCGGCTCTTTAAATCGCACTGCAGGTCCTTGAGGTGGATAACATGGCGGATTAGGAACTGCGGTATAGCAGCTTGCGAAATTACTCATCGCTTTACCGCCACCGCCTTGCGGTTGACAGAACCGATAAATTATTTGGTCGCCCTCAGCATCAGAGGCGGAGTGATCGAAGTTGATGTCTTTATCGAGACAAATAATAATGGGTGGAAAACTTTTAAAAACAGGTGAACTATTCGCGAGTTTGAGCGAGAGTGCGGTAATCTGAACAGAATAAGTTGCACCAACCTCACCAGGAGTACTAATATTTGTGATGGTTTCATTACGACAACACCGTTGGTATTCAACTGTATAACCATCCTCATTGATAGGAAAATCAGATTGCCATTCATATACACCTTGTTGCACACACACATCGGGTGGAATTAAACACGGATAACTGGGCTTTGCAACTTCTGTAATCGGTTGTTCGACGGGTACTAATATCGTCGGTCCATATTGCGAACCACCTGTCACGAAAATACCAATCAGCGCGCGCGTATCTAACTGCGGTCCGTTGCCCAAACAGTCGCGATAAATTTTCAATGTGAAAGCTAATTTCACCACATTGTTCGTCGTGCTGACGTATTTATACGTTATCTCTCCACCGACAATGTGCTTCGCTTGAAGAGCAAAGGGCAAAAAACAAAGCGCAAAGAGCAGAGGGCGAAAAGCAAAAGGCAAACGGCAAAAGTCAAAAGTCAAAGCGCTGAAAGCGCGACACGTTTTAGTCCCTATTTCGTCAGTAGTGCAAGTCCGATGAATAGTTTGAAACTTAGTACGCAAAAATTTATAAAAATCAAAAAGTATTTTGTTCATCAGTAATCTATTAAAAATTAAAAAACAGATATGAGCTATTAGCTTTTAGGTATTAGCCGCTCGAAAAGCTAAGAGCTCATATCCAAAAGCTCATAGCTCTTATCTTATCAGTGTCACATACGTACGTATTTCTTTCTGTTGCCCACGCGGCGTTAAGTAATTTACGACACATAAATATACGCCTTGCGGCACATCTTCGCCCGAATTATTTTTTTTTCCGTTCCAACCATCTTGTAGATTCTCTGTATTGTAAATTCGTTCGCCCCAACGATTCCAGATAGACATTTTATATTCTTCCATGCCGTCTGTAATACCAACCCCTTTATAAAAATCGTTCCTATTATCGTTGTTCGGCGAAAAAGCGGTAGGTAAATAATAAGTAACGAGGGGCTCAACGTCTAAAAATTTAATAATCGTATCCGTACAGTTGAATACATTCGACGCAATAAGGGTTACTTTTTGCAAACCAGTATCGCGAAATAAAAACGTCGGATTACGCGTTTGCGAATATCCTCTTGCATTGAAATACCAATACCAAACTGAGGCGTTCGTTGATTTATCAAAGAAGTTGACCGTATTATTAACTGACGTAACGCGTGTTGGTGCGAAATCAAAATCTGCTTTTGCGCCTTGCCTAACTTTTGCAATCTTCGGAAAATTTTTACTGACAGAACAACCAATCGGAGAAGTAATTTTAATATTCACGCTATAATCACCCGC